>JAQTRN010000024.1 GCA_028711795.1 Dehalococcoidales bacterium
GCCCGCAGGCAGGCACACAGGGCCCCGCCAAACCCGGTTTCCTTTCGTCAATTATACTACAAAACTCATCGACCATCATCCGCGACAACCCCACCCTGATCAGTGCCCCCACCGTGTTACGTACCTGGTGAGGCAAGAAGGAGTTAGCCACTATGCTAAAGACGACCAGGTCTTTATGCTTTTCTACCTTAGCCTGGTACACCCGGCGTACCGTACTCTTACCCTTCTCCAGAGCACTGGCGAAGGAAATGAAGTCGTGCTCGCCAACAAGAGCCAGGCACGCCCGGTTCATCGCTTCAATATTCAATTGGCCCCGGACCCGGTAACTAAAAGCCACCCTCAGTGGGGACCGGGTATCGCTACTCAGGATATGGTAACTGTACTCCCGACTAATAGCCTCACGTCTCACGTTGAAGGCGACCGGCACCTTATACGCCGCTTTGACCGCGATATCCGCCGGCAGATAGTAATTTACTCCGGCTACAAACCTCTCAACCGGGAGAGGTGACTCCGTCCGAAAACTGACCACCTGTCCTCTGGCATGAACACCGGTATCAGTTCTGCTGGCTGCCATAACCCGGGAACTCTCACCGGTCAGTTTATGCAACGCCTTTTCTATTTCCGACTGGACGGTGGGCAGGCTGGCCTGTAGCTGGAAACCATAATAACGCGTGCCCACATACTCGATAATCAATACCATCCTGGTGGTCATCGACCAGACGGGTTCTCTATTTCACTAACTCAAGCTGGACCATGGACGCGGCATCACCGAGTCTGGGTCCCAGTTTAGTCATTCGGGTATAACCACCAGCCCGTTCAGCATACCTCTTGGCCAGGTCAGTGAGCACTTTTTCAACCACTTCTTTATCGGCCACAAAGGCCAATGCCTGACGGCGAGAGTGGAGCCCTCCCTTCTTACCCAGGGTTATCATCTTCTCCGCTAACCCACGGACTTCCTTAGCTTTAGCCTCCGTGGTAACGATTTTCTCATAGTGCAGGAGGTCGGTCACCAAATTACGGAACATCGCCTGGCGGTGTCCGCTATCCCTGCTTAATTTCGTTCCCGATACCTGATGTCTCATTTTATCCCTGCCTTAATAACGGTCGATATTACCCGTAACCAATCATTCTTCATCTTCAGCGGCGGTCTCATCAGCCAAGGCGTCTGCTATTTCCGTCTCAGCCGGTACTTCCTTATCTTCCTTCCCGGCCGTATGGGCCAGGGTAAGTCCCAATTCCTTGAGACGGTCATCCAGTTCTTGCTTGGATTTCTGGCCAAAATTGCGTAACGAGAGCAACTCCTGCTCGCCCTTACTGATCAGTTCTCCCACGGTAGCGATACCGCCGCGTCTCAGGCAATTGATCGTCCGCACTGATAGGTCAAGCTGCTCTACCGGCATATTGTAGATTTCATCGGGTATGGCAGATCGAATGAGTTCTTTTTCTTCCTCTATCCGCGAGACGCTGACATAGCTGGCGAACGGACTGAGTTGTTTTATCAGGGTGTCGGCACTGAGGCTGATGGCATTTTCCGGTGATATCGTACCATCGGTCCATACCTCCAGCAACAGACGTTCCCCACTGGTCTCCGGCCCGACATGAAACAACTCGGTAGTGAAGTTGACCTTGCGCACCGGGGTGAAAATAGCATCTACCGGGATCGTACCCACCGGCAGATTATCGCCGGATTCAGCGTCCCGGTAACCCTCGGCCAGTTCTACGTCAAGCTCGACATAGAGTTTCGCCTCAGAGGAGTTCAGGGTCGCCAGATAAAGCTCCGGATTGGCAACCTCAAAATCGACCGAGGGTTTGATATCGGCAGCAAAAACCTGTCCCTGCCCGCTCACATCAAGAACGAGTTTACCCGGCTGGCCGGAAATAGGTTTCAATCTCAATGCTTTAATATTGAGCAGAAATTCTAGGGTATCCTCTTTCACATTAGGAATTGGTGAGAACTCGTGCTGGATTCCCTCAAGTCTGACATGCGTTACCGCCGCTCCGGGCAGATAACCCAGCAGCACCCGCCGCAAGGCGTTGCCCAGAGTAGCGCCAAAGCCTTTGGCCAGAGGTTCGGCCACAAAACGGCCGTAGTTATCTTTACTTTCAATACGATCAATCTTAGGTATCGGCAGCTGAGACAAAACGCTACCTCCTTATTAACCTATCGCGAGTAGTACTCAACTATGGTCTTCCCCTCGAATTTAACCTCGACATCACCGGGGGTCGGTAACGATGTTACCCGGCCAACGAGGCTCTGCTTGTCCAGGTTTAACCACGGCGCCACAGTCTTACCCTTAATGGTTGCCAGCAACTGCTTATAGTATTCAGTCTTGGTGCTACCTGCCCTCCAGCCAATGGTATCGCCTTCGTTGACCAGATGCGAGGGGATATCAACCCGGTGTCCATTAACCGTGATATGCCCATGCTGGACCAACTGCCGGGCCTGCGATCGGGAATCAGCGAAACCCAGTCGAAAAGTGATATTGTCCAACCGTCTTTCCAGTAACACCAGCAGATTGTCGGCGGTGATGCCTGGTTGTCTTTCCGCCTGGCCAAACAGACGCCGGAACTGACGCTCGAGAATGCCATAAGTCCAGCGGGCTTTTTGCTTTTCCCGTAACTGGGCACCGCGGTCAGAAAGACGGCGACGCCGCCCCAACTGCGGTCCCGGTGGTTTAGAGCGTTTGTCGAATGTGCATTTGGTAATGCACTTATCGCCCTTGAGCATCAATTTATCACCGCTACGGCGGCACAAACGACAAACCGCTGCTGTGTATCTTGCCATTTTTCTCCTCTACACCCGCCGTCTCTTAGGCGGACGACAGCCGTTATGCGGTATCGGAGTCACATCTCGGATACTGGTAATATAGAGACCCGAGCTCTGCAGAGAACGAATGGCTGCCTCACGCCCGCTACCCGGCCCCTTAACATAGACCTCTACCTGCCGCAAGCCAAACGCCATCGCCTTCCGGGCTGCGTCCCGGGCTACCATTTGCGCCGCATAAGGAGTGCCTTTACGTGCTCCCTTGAAGCCGGCCGTGCCCGAACTCCCCCAGGCAATAGCGTTGCCTTCGGGGTCGGTAAGAGTGACAATCGTATTATTAAAAGTAGCCTGGATATAGGCCCTGCCGGCGGGAATCGCTTTTCGTTCCCGTCTCTTTGGTTTAGCTTGCTTCTTCGGCATAATACTCTCCTATAGATTCCTGCTGGTAACTACTTCTTGGTCGCGCCGCGTTTTTGTCCTCGCCCGGCCACCGTCTTACGAGGTCCTTTCTGAGTCCGGGCATTAGTGCGCGACCTTTGCCCCCTAACCGGCAGATTGCGCCGGTGCCTGAGCCCACGGTAGCTACCAATATCAATAAGACGCTTAACATTGAAGTTGACCTCTTTCCTGAGGTCGCCTTCTACCCTGTAACTACGGTCAATGTATTCACGGAGCCGGTTAACCTCTTCCTCAGTCAGGCTATCAGTCTTAGTCTCCGGTTTGATACCGGTTTCCGCCAGGATCTGCTGGCTGACCGCCGGCCCGATACCGTAAATATATTGCAGCGAAACCCAGATCTGTTTATTCCTTGGTATATCTACTCCCGCAATACGCGCCATACGCCTCTCCTTGCCCGCAGGGAACTAGCCCTGCCGCTGCTTGTGTTTCCGGTTAGTACAGATAACTCTCACCACTCCCCGCCGCTTGACTACCCGGCACTTTTCGCACCTGACTTTAACTGAAGCTCGGACTTTCATAACAGACTCTCTCTACTTATCGGATTGCTGGCGCCAGGCTACGAGAAACGGAAGGTGATACGGCCCCGATTCAGGTCGTACGGGGAAAGCTCCACAAGCACCCGGTCACCCAGCAATATCCTGATATAGTGCATTCTTATTTTACCCGAAATATGAGCTAAAATCTTATGCCCGTTAGCCAGTTCGACCCGAAACATGCCATTGGGCAGAGCCTCCACCACCGTCCCCTCAACCTCAATAGCTTCCTTTTTCGGCATACGTCCTTTCTCTACAATATAGTGAGCACCTCAGGTTCGCCATTGGTGATGGCAATAGTATGTTCAAAGTGCGCCGCCAGACTGCCATCAGCGGTACGCACTGTCCAATTATCCTTCTCAAGTCGGGTGTGCCAATCACCAGTGCTCACCATTGGTTCTAAGGCAAAAGTCATGCCCTTCTTCAGTACCGGCCCTTGCCCCGGCAGACCAAAATTAGGGACCAGCGGGTCCTCATGCATCGCCCGGCCGATACCATGACCGGTGTACTCCCGGACTATAGAAAAACCCCGGGACTCAGCCGCGTTCTGAATGGCGGCCGAAATATCTCCCAGTCTACCCCGGACGCAAGCCGCCGCGATACCAGCCATAAGGGCTTGTTCGGTAGTCTCCATCAGCCGCCTGGCCTGCGGGCTAATTTCGCCCACCCCCACGGTAACCGCCGCATCCCCCTGAAAGCCCATAACAATAGCGCCAAAGTCCAGGGACACGATATCACCTTCGTTCAGCGTCCTCTCGCCGGGAATCCCATGCACTATCTCGTCGTTCACGGATACGCAAAGAGTAGCCGGGAATCCCCGGTAACCCTTGAACGACGACTTAGCGCCCAGTCTCTCCAGCTCCCTGGTCGCCACGATATCCAGCTCCTTAGTCTTCATTCCCGGTCTTACCTGTTGGCTCAAGGTCTTTAGTACGGTGGCAACCACTCGGCCTGCCCGGCGCATAGCGGCGATCTCCTCATCAGACTTGATGATGATCATCTGGCTTTTAATTTCCCCTTAAGAGCCGAGACGATCCTGGTACTTACCGCCTCTATGCCCCCTTCCCCCTCTACCTCCGCCAGTTTGCCGACCTTAGTATAGTAATCGATAAGCGGAGCCGTTTGAGCAAAATAGACCTCCAGCCGTTTTTTTACCGTCTCCGCCGTGTCGTCCGCGCGCTGATAAAGCTCGCCGCCACACTTATCGCACTTGCCCCAGACCCGAGGTGGCGAATCAGTGGCGTGGTAGGGCGCCTGGCAACTGCGGCATATCCAGCGGCCGCCCAAACGTTTGAGCAATTCCTGCTCTGAGACCTTTATATATACCACCTTATCGATGGTCTTGTTTCGTGTCACCAGCGCTTCATCCAGGGCCTTTGCCTGTTCCAGATTGCGGGGAAAGCCATCCAGTATGACGCCGGCCACACAATCCGGGGCCAGTAAACGGTCAAGAACCATCTGGATAGTTATCTTGTCCGGGACAAGCATGCCCTTCTCCATGTATGATTTCGCCTGCGTTCCCAGGGCAGTGCCCTTCTCGATTGCCTGCCGGAACAAGTCTCCGGTGGCGATATGGGCCAGGTTCAGTTTCTTGGCCACCACCGCCGCTTGAGTCCCTTTACCGGCGCCGGGAGCACCCAAAAACACTACGTACACTTCTCGCTCCTACTTGATAAAACCTTCATAACGGCGCATCAGTAACTGCGCTTCTATCTGTTTCATGGTATCCAGGACGACACCAACGATTATTAGCAGACCCAGACTGGAGAGCTGGATTACCTGGATATCAGTAATCTCCCGCACGATAAACGGTATAATCGCCACGATGGCCAAGAAAAGAGCGCCGGCCCAGGTGACACGCCTGATTACCTGATTCAAATACGTTGCTGTATTTTTGCCGGGTCTTATGCCTGGAATAAATCCTCCCTGTCGCTGCAACACCCCCGGCAGGTCCTGCTGTTCAAAAATCACTGTCGTATAGAAGAAGGCAAAGGCAATCACCAGAATAAAAGTCAACCCCCAGTAAAACAGACCCACTGGCATCGCGGTATTGGGGCTAAACAAGTTAACAATAGTGTTAGCGAAGTTAGGGTCGGACCCCGACGGCGCGGCAAAATAACTGGCGACCACACCCGGGAAAATGACCATAGACGTGGCAAAAATGATCGGAATCACTCCCGAGCTGTTGACCCGTATCGGGATATAGGTCGAGCCCGATTGTTTATACATGCGCCCGCCGCGAAACTCACTACGGGCGTACTGCACCGGGATACGCCGGTGCGCTTCCGTAAAAATGACTATCAGCACCGTGGTCAGCAGGGCTATCAGTATGTAGACTACCAGCCCGCCGAACTGGTCTTTCGCCAGGAAGCCCTGGCCGATCATTTCCGGTAAGCCGGCAACAATACCGGCGAAAATAATTATCGATACGCCGTTACCGATACCGTATTCAGTAATCAATTCCCCCAGCCAGACCAGGAATATGGTACCGGCTATCATTGATATTATCATCGCCGCCATCGGTAATGGCGCCGTGCTGGCCAGCACCGGCGGGTCAGCCCGCTGCAGCAAGACCAGTTGCCCGTAACTGGCAAGACCGGCCAACGGCACGGTCGCCCAGTGGGTAATCATCGAAATCTTATTCCGGCCCGCCTCACCTTCCTGGGATAAAGCCTGCAGTCGCGGGATAATCGGCATTAACAGCTCCATCACGATCGTCGCCGTTATGTAGGGATAAATCCCCATTGCCGCCACACTAAACTGACGCATGGCGCCGCCGCTAAAAAGATCGAGCATACCCACCAGGGCATTGGTTTCGAACAGCTGGGCCAGGGCGCCAGCATCAATCCCGGGTAGAGGCACATGGGCCACAAAACGAAAAGCCACCAGGATGCCCAGAGTGATGAGGATACGGCGCCTTAAGTCAGGCAGACGAAAGGCGTCCATCATTGCCTGGAGCAGGCGTGGCCTAGACCGCTCTGGCGACATTCCCTATCTCCTCCACCTTACCACCAACCGCTTCAATCTTGGCTTTGGCTGCCGATGAAAACCGGTCTGCCTTAACTATCAAGGGATGCTGAATATCACCGCCGGCCAGGACTTTCACCGGGCGCTGCAGCGACTCAACCAGTCCCGCCGCCAGCAAATTCTCCACGGCCACTTCACCACCGGCCACAAAACAGTTAAGCTGACCGACGTTGACAATACTATACTCGGTCCGGAAAATATTGGTGAAACCCCGCTTGCCCGGTAAACGCTTCACCAGGGGCAACTGCCCGCCCTCAAAGCCTCGCTTATCAGCAAAGCCAGCGCGGGACTTTTGCCCTTTACAGCCACGTCCGGAATAGCTACCATGTCCGCTACCGTCACCACGGCCTACCCGTTTTCTGTCTTTTTTCGAGCCGCGAGCCGGCGCAAGCAAATTCTGCCTCACTGGCTTTCTACCTCCACTTTAACCAGGTGCCGCACTTTATTGATCATCCCCCGGACCGGGGCGGAGTCTTCCTGAATAACACTCTGGTTTAACCGATGTAACCCCAGGGCCTTCAGCGTTCGCTTCTGGTCCTCAGCATAACCGATACCGCTCTTAATCCAAATGACACGTATTTTAGCCACTGGCCGCCACCTCACCCACCGGCGCTGGTTTGCGTTTTGCCAGCTCTACCTGAAGGGTCTTAAGCTGAGTGAGAGCCTGTATCGTCGCCTTGGCCATATTGATCCGGTTCGAGCTGCCCAGGGACTTAGCCAGAACATCTCTCACCCCACCCGCTTCGAGCACTGCTCGGATACTGCCACCGGCAATAATACCGGTGCCCGGACCGGCCGGCTTCAACAACACCACAGCCGCACCGAACTTGACCGTAATTTCATGGGGAATAGTAACTCCCGCCAGAGGTATCTGGATCAGATTCTTACGCGCCACGGCGTTAGCTTTGTTGATTGCCGCCGGGACTTCATTAGACTTACCGACACCGATGCCGACATGTCCACTACCATCTCCGGTGACCACCAGAGCGCTGAAACTAAGCCGCTTACCCCCCTTGACGACCTTCGCCACCCGGTTGATATAGATCAGCTTATCATTCAACGTCAATCCCGACGGGTCTATTTTGTTAATCAACTCCTTCATCTATTTCACAACCGTCCTCAGAACTTCAGGCCACCCTGTCGCGCCGCCTCAGCCAGGGCTTTGACCCGGCCGTGGTATCTATAGCCACCGCGATCGAAGACCACTTCACTGACACTCAGACCTAATGCCCGTTTTGCTATCAGAGAGCCAACAAGCCCTGCCTGGGCCGTTCTGGCTTTACCATCGAGTTCCGATTTGTTCTCTGATTCCAGTGTTGAGGCCGTCGCCAGTGTCCGTCCTTGAGTGTCATCAATAACCTGAGCATAAATGTGGTTCAGGCTGCGGAAAACGCACAGACGCGGCCGGGAAGCCGTACCCTGCACCTTACTTCTTACCCGGAGGTGCCTTTTAGCGCGAGCGGCTCTTAGCTCAGTTCTACTCATGCCTCACTCCTGCCTATTGCCTTTCCAGCCTTACCCGCCTTCAGACGGATCACCTCACCGGCATACCGGATACCCTTGCCTTTATAATCATCCGGCGGATGCAGAGCTTTAATCTTAGCGGCCATCTCACCCACCACCTGTTTATCAACGCCGCTGACTTTGATGACAGTGGCTCCTTCGGTGCTCAAAGACACACCGGGGAGGGGAGAGACCTCTACCGGGTGCGTAAAACCGATATGAAGCTTCAGTTTTTCACCGGCCTTTTCCGCCCGATAGCCGACACCGACAATCTCCAGGTTCCTCTGGAAACCGCTGGTTACCCCTTTTACCATGTTGGCCAGCAGACTCCGCGTCAGGCCATGCAACGCTCGATGCGTTTTGTTATCAGTGGGCCGCGAGACTGTCAAGACACCATCGCTCAAAGCAACCGTCATATCCGGATTAAAGCGGTAATTCAATTGCCCCTTAGGGCCGGTAATGGTCGCTTCGTTTCCCTTAATCTCCACCTTCACACCCGGTGGTACAGGTATGGGTAATCGTCCAATTCTAGACATAATTGCTCTCCCAGTCGTCTACCAAACGTAACATAGCAACTCCCCGCCGATTCCCTGATGCCAGGCCTGTTTCCCGGTCATCACCCCTTTGGACGTCGAAACAATGGCGATACCCAGACCACCATAAACGCGGGGGATCTCCTTTTGCTGAACATGTACCCTCAGTCCCGGTTTACTCACCCGTTCCAGTCCGGAAAGAACAGGCTCATTACTATCATCATATTTCAGATGGACCTTGATTACCCGGCTTGGTTTTCCTTTCAGCACTTCGTAATCGCTGATGAAGCCTTCTTCTTTAAGGATGCGGGCAATACCCAGCTTCAATCGCGAAGCTGATATCTGTACCGAATCATGCCTGGCCATTATGGCGTTGCGTATTCGAGTCAACATGTCGGCTATCGGGTCAGAAATAGTCACTGTTACCCCCTGTGTAGACCTCATCATCTACCAACTTGATTTTCTCACTCCCGGAATCTGGCCGGTTAGGGCCAGCCGGCGGAAGCAAATACGGCACAGGCCAAACTTACGTATATAAGCCCGGGACCGCCCACACTGGTGGCAGCGATTATGCTGCTGCACCTTATACTTGGCGGGACGTGACGCTTTGGCAATTTCAGACTTTTTCGCCATTTGCTACCTCAATCCTTACTAAAAGGCATACCCAGCAATTCCAGCAATTTCCGGCCCTCTTCGTCCGTTTT
>JAQTRN010000025.1 GCA_028711795.1 Dehalococcoidales bacterium
TGAAGAGGATATCGTCCTGGATTTCCCTGAGTTTGCGGCGAAGGGTTGTCCTCATTTCCATGGTAAACCTCCTGAATTAGCCAAATCGGCCGGTGATGTAGTCCTCGGTACGTTTGTCTTTCGGGTTTGCAAAAACGTCGGCGGCAGGACCTTCTTCGATCAGACTCCCCATTAGCATAAAGGCGACGCGGTCAGCGACACGCCCGGCCTGTTGCACATTGTGAGGGGCAAGGACAATCGTAAGTCTTTCTTTCAGTTCTCGCAAAGACTCCTCGATTTTCGCCGTGGAGACCGGGTCGAGGCCAGAACATGGTCGATCACAGAGGATGACCTCTGGTTCCAGTGCCAGCACGCGGGCGATGCAGAGGCGCTGCTGCTGCCCACCGGAGATACTCATTGCCGAGGCATTTAGTCTTTCTTTAACTTCGTCCCAGAGGACAGCCATCCTGAGGGCTTTCTCCACCACCTGGTCCAGGGCTTTCTTCCGCTTAATACCCCTCATGCGCGGCCCGTAGGCGATATTATCGTAAATAGACATGGGCAGTGGGGTCGGCACTTCGAACACCATGCCCACTTTTCGGCGTAACTCGGTTACACTAACGTCCAGGGCATAAATGTCTTTCCCGTCAAGCAGTATCTCCCCCCCCATGTGGGCTCCTCTTATCGTGTCACTGAGTCGGTTCAGGGTGCGGAGGAGCGTCGTAGTCCCGCTATTGGCCGGGCCGAAGACGGCGAGGATCTCGTTGGCTGGTATCTCCAGACTGAGATCACGTATTACCTGTTCCTTTTTGTAGTAGAAACTCAACTTCTTGACAGCTATCTTAGCTTGTGGTGTCATATCTCCTCTAGCGGCCTCGGGCGACGAACCGGTTTACCAGTATGTTGGCCACGATATTTATCAGGAGAATCAAGATAATGAGTAGGGCTGCCGTACCGTAGGCCCGCTCCATGGAGATTCCCTCACGTGCCAAAATATAGAAGTGGACAGCCATCGTCCGGGTAGGCGCAAAGATGGATGTCGGTATACGTAGTGCCGACCCAGCCGTCAAGATGACGGCAGCAGTCTCGGCGACACAACGTCCGATTCCCAGGATGACTCCGGTGGCGATACCGGGCAGCGCCGATGGCACGACTGCTCGAGTGATTGTCTGCCACCTGGTTCCACCTAATGACAGGCTCACCTCGCGGTATATTTGTGGCACGGTACGGATAGCTTCCTCAGAGGTACGGATGATAGTGGGCAAAATCATCACCGCCAGCGTCAGCCCGCCGGAAACAATTGACCAGCCCAATTTAAGATAAATGACAAAGAAGATGAAGCCAAAAAGCCCGTAGACGATTGAGGGTATCCCGGCCAGTGACTCGGCACCGAAGCGGATGATGCGGGTGATTCCGCCTTCATAAGTATACTCGGTAAGGTAGAATGCTGTTCCCACTCCCAGTGGTGCCGCGATTACTATGGCCACTGCGGTCACTGCCAGGGTTCCGATTATCGGGGATAGAATCCCACCAGACCGCCCCATATCACTGGGAATCTCGGACACAAATTCCCAGTCAAGTTCAGGGATCCCTTTTGACAGGATATAGAAGATGATAGCGAACAGAATGAGTATGACGAGCACAGCGGCCGCCCAGATTGTTGCCTTGGCAATAGCCTGGGTCTGCCGCGCATTGAGCCGTCTGGCCTTCGGAGTCGTACCATCGAACGAAACCATCCGCGTATTGTTAACGCTCATCTTGTCTTCTCCGCAAGGCATATTGGGCAACCGAGTTCAGAATCATGATCATCACCAGTAACACGATGCCCGTGGCAAAGAGGGCCTGCCGGTGCTCTCCGGCGGCATAGGCCATCTCAATACCAATGTTGGTCGTCAGGGTACGGGCCGGGTCAAGTATTGACGATGGCATGGCAACGGCGTTGCCTAATACCATAATTACTGCCATCGTCTCGCCAATAGCCCGACCCATGCCCAGGATAACGGCCGCCAATATACCCGACCTGGCGGCTGGTAGCAAGACCCCATGAATTGTCTGCCACTGCGTCGCCCCAAGGGCAAAGGCGCCCTCCCTGTAGGGTGGAGGCAGTGCAAGAAGGGAGACTTCGGAGATACTGATGATCGTCGGTAGAATCATGATGGCGAGGATGATGGAGCCAGCCAGAATGCTTAACCCTGGCCCGCCGATGTAGTTGCGGATCAACGGCACAACGAAGATTAGCCCCCAGAATCCATATACCACCGAAGGTATGCCGGCTAGCAACTGGATAGCCGGCCTGATGGCATTCCTGACGGTGGCCGGAGCGAATTCCGTGAGAAAGATGGCACAGCAAAGGGCAATAGGGACTCCCAGGATGATTGCCCCCAGTGTCACTGATAGCGAACCGACAATCATCGGGAAAATTCCGAAGGCGCCCTGGCTGGGTGCCCATTTCATGCCGAAAATAAAGTTAAAGACGCCAACGCGCGCAATAAGAGGTACCCCTTCCACGAAGATAAAGACTGTGATCAATACCAAAGCTGAAAGGGCAGAGAAAGCAATCACCAGAAGGACTCGCCCCGGTATTTTCTCGCTAAACCTCATGGTCTTCCCTCCACGGTAGTGACCAGTCCTTCTTCGTTCAGAATTTCTCGCCCCTCCGCCGACAGCGTGAAGTCGATGAACTGTCTGGTCGACCCGGTCGGCTCATTACGAGCAACAAAGAGGAAGGGTCGGGTGAGGGTGTAGGTACCATTAGCGACATTCTCTCGGGTGGCGGCCACACTTCCCAGAGCAATGGCCTTGACCTGATCATTGACCAGGCCGAGGGAGATAAAACCGATCGCAGCCGCATCATCCGACACCAACTGTCGTACCGCCCCGTTGGAGTCCTGTACCATGGCCCTAGGCGTAATCTCTACTTTGCCCATCACGAGGCTTTCGAAGGCGGATCGTGTCCCTGAGCCCTCCTCACGGGTGAAGATGTGTATCTCCGATTTCGCCCCACCAATTTGGCTCCAGTCGCTGATGATAGCCGTGTAGATGTCACGCACCTGGTCCAAGGTAAGGTTACGAACAGGATTGTCGGGGTGAACAACAACGGCTAGTCCATCCTTGGCGATTTCCACCCACCAGAGCTTTGTCTCATCCCCCTTCAATGTGCGGGAAGACATGCCGACATCAGCTGTACCGGACTGTACAGCCAGTATCCCGGCCGCCGAGCCACCGCCCTCAATATCAATAGAGATATCCGGGTACAGTGTCATATACTCCTCGGCCAGGATTTCGGCAAATGGCTGTACTGAAGTTGAGCCGGCGAGGACAATATTAGCTTCAGGTAAGCGGTCACAGGCCGACAACATACTTACTGTAACGATCACCGGGAGAGTAAGTATCGTTAAGGCGAGCGTTCCGTGCGTTCTAGATTTCCGGGGCCCAGGTGTCATGTTCTCAATACTCCATAGATAGGCTGTAGCCGATCTAGTATTTAGAAGTTTGCAGCTCCTCCATTTTGCCGGTGACGACGTAGATGACGCGTTCGCAGATGTTGGTTACCCGGTCGGCGCTGCGTTCCAGGTTATGGGCCACCCAGATAAGGCGGGTGGCGCGGTTAATGGTCTTTGGGTCCTCAGCCATGTAGGTCAGCAATTCACGGAAGACCTGGTCATAGAGGTTATCGACCTCGTCATCTTCGGCCATGATATTCTTGGCGGCTTCGACATCGCGATGGACGGCTGCATCCAGGCTACGGTGCAGCATATCGACTGTTTTTTCGGCCATACGGGGGATATCGATGAGGGGTTTCAAAGGTGGTTCGTCACCCAGCATGATGGTGATTCGGGCGATACCCAGTGCGTAATCGCCGATCCGCTCCAGTTCGGTGGCGATATAAAGGCCGGTAATGATGATCCTTAAGTAATCAGCCACGGGCTGCTGGGTAGCGATCAACTGGATGCACTTGTTTTCGATGTCGAATCGTTTTTCGTTGATCTTAGCGTCGTCGTCGATAACTGTCCGTGCCAGCACCAAATCTCTTTTCTTCAACGAGTCCACGGAGCGGAGGATAGCTTTCTCGACCATGCTCCCCATGAAGAGGATATCGTCCTGGATTTCCCTGAGTTTGCGGCGAAGGGTTGTCCTCATTTCCATGGTAAACCTCCTGAATTAGCCAAATCGGCCGGTGATGTAGTCCTCGGTACGTTTGTCTTTCGGGTTAGTGAAGATTTGAGAGGTCGGGCCATATTCCACCAGCACCCCGGACCTATCCGGGTCCATCAAAAAGCACGCGGCCATATCGGATACTCGCGCAGCTTGCTGCATGTTATGAGTCACAATGACAATAGTGTAATTGGCCGCTAAATTGGTCATTAAGTCCTCTATCTTGAGAGTAGCTACCGGGTCCAGCGCGCTACAGGGTTCGTCCATTAGAATGACCTCTGGTTCCACCGCTAGTACCCGGGCAATACACAGTCGCTGCTGTTGGCCTCCGGAGAGGGCTAAGGCTGACTGGTCAAGTTTTTCCTTCACCTCATCCCACAGTGCTGCCAGTTTTAAGCTCTTCTCCACGATATCGCCTAGTTCGCCGCGACTTTTCCTGCCATGTTGCCTTGGTCCGAAGGACACATTATCGAAAACTGACATTGGGAATGGGTTCGGTTTCTGAAAGACCATGCCAACCCTTTTCCGCAGCTCGACAACGTCAGTTGATTTTTCATAGATGTGAACGCCATCCAGTTCAACACACCCTTCTACTCTGGCTCTCGTGATGAGGTCATTCATCCGGTTAAATAGACGGAGGAATGAAGACTTGCCACATCCCGATGGGCCAATGATGGCTGTAATCGCGTGTTCCGGGATATCCAGACTGATATCCTTAAGAGCCCGGAAAGTCCCATAGTAAAGGCTTACCCGTTCCGTTCTCAGTTTGGTATTGTGGTGGACCAATCTGTTGTTCGGTAAAACAGTGTTTATTTTCACAGACATACTCGTTAACACTTCAGTTTTCCAGGAAGTCTCCCCGCTGCAACCGGCCAGAGTTGAGCCTGTTACCAGCAGTACCGATACTGCCAGCATTAACCCCCTTTTCCTCTATCTTAGCCGGTCAGGTTTAAGGCTCGTTTAAGGGCTGATTAAAGAATGGTAAAATTTCTATTGCCGGATTTCCTTAATCAGTTTCTCCACTCTGACCCGGATCTCATCGCGTATCTGCCGTACTTTTTCTATCGGTTGCCCATGCGGGTCCTCAAGCTTCCAGTCCTCAGTAGGGATAAAACTGGCCGGGCAAGCCTCCTCAGCGCTACAGCCCATGGTGATGGCCCGGTCAGCGGTCTCCAGCATCTCATAGGTCAGCCGTTTGGGCTTCTGCTGACTGATGTCGATGCCTACTTCCCGCATAGCCGTGACTACCATTGGATTTACCTGCGTTGCTGGCTCGGTCCCGGCTGAAATCGCCACAGCCCGCCCCTGCGCCAGGTGGTTGAAGAACGCCTCCGCCATCTGGCTCCGACCCGCATTGTGAACACAGATAAAAACAATCTTCATATGAAAATCATTATATCAGCGGCTCGATCATGGGAGTCGGCGCTACCCGAAGACTCTCGGCGGTGCGCTGAGGAGTGGTCAGCAACATCGTTGCCGCCTGACTACTTACCTTTCCGGCTTGCGGTATAATCAATTACATATTGACTCGACTACTCGATCTGGTCTTTTAATGTTGGGTAGGATTCAAGGGTAGAGTGAAGTTAAAAGTGGAACCCTTCCCTTCCTCACTCTGGATCCATATCTGGCCGCCGTGCGCCAGAACAATATGCTTGGCAATAGCCAGGCCCAGACCGGTGCCGCCACCAGAACGAGCTTTGTCAACTGTGTAAAACCTTTCAAAGATATGGGGCAGGTCATCAGCCGGGATACCGATACCGGTATCAATCACGGAGATCAGTATATTATTGTCCTGGAGCTTCGCCGAGATAGTAATCTGGCCGCCACCCGGGGTGAATTTAATGGCGTTGTGGACCAGATTGGTTATCACCTGCCGGATGCGCTCCTTATCGGCCTGGAGTGATGGCAGGCCGGCTGGTATGGTCACGTTTATCGTTACTCCCTGCCTTGAGGCGTAAGCGCCTAACTGGGACACAATAGTCTCAACTACTTGTTGAATATCCAGCGGCTGGAGGTCCAGGTGTGTCTTTCCCGTTTCAATGCGTGATAATTCGGTTAGCTCAACAACCATCTGCGTCATCCGGTCGACTTCAGCATCGATCTTGGTCAAAAAATCGCCGGCCACCTCTTTGTCGGTAATAGCGCCATCGGTCAGGGTCTCGACTATGGCCTTTATGGTGGTAAGTGGTGTTCTCAGTTCGTGGGAGACGTTACCGACGAATTCCTGTCTCATGGTCTGCAGATTACGCGCTTCCGTCAGGTCCTGCACTAGCATCAGAGTGCCTACCAGTTTGCCTTTCATGATTGGCACGGCGATGACACGCAAAAAACGCCGGGTGCGCCGGTATTCAACCTGTACGGTCTGCGGCTGCATTTCCCGGAGACAGGCTTTCAACACTTCTTCTAATTCATGATCGCGAATGGCTTCGATGAATGGTTTACCGGTGGCGTCCTTTTCCTGGAAGGAGAGCAGGTTCTCTGCCGCCCGGTTGACCAGTACCACATTGCCGTCGGTGTCCGTCATGATAACACCGTCGGCCATACTGGCCAGGACCGTAGCCAGGCGGCCTCGCTCCGCGGAGATCTCTTCAATCATCGTCTTGAGGTTCGAGGCCATATCATTGAAGGTATGCGCCAACTGGCCCAGTTCGTCGTTGGTGCGTACCGGGACTACCTGATCGAGTTCCCCCGCCGAAATCCTCCCCGCTGCCTTCGTCATTTCCTTCAGGGGTCTGGTGGTAGAGCGAGTGATGACGCCTGCGGTTATGATGGTCAGCAAAGCGGCCATGACTGTAGCCAGGGTGACTATCGAGGTGACGCGACTTACTGAAGCCCCTACCGACGAAGTCGGTAGGGCTGTCCGGGCGACGCCGATAATTTCCTGGCCACTCATTATCGGCACAGCAACGTACATCATCTGCTGGCCGAGGGTGATGCTGTAGTGGGTGCTGATGCCGATGCCGCCGGATAGGGCAACTGCCACCTCTGGCCGGCGGGCGTGGTTCTCCATAACCCGCGGGTCTTCTTCAGAGTCGCCCAGTACCGTACCATCGCGGGCGATGATGGTGGTCCGGGTGCCAACTTGTCTTCCCGTAGAACCAGCCAGATCATCGAGAACGGCCTGCCTATCTGGACTACTAAACCCGGGAAGGCTGGCGACAGCGACCAGCCTGGCTTCCTTCTCCAACTGGATGCGTAGATTGTCAGTCTGAACATTTCTGACAAAATAGACCAGATATGTCCCCAAGATACCCATGCTGGCCAGAACAACCAGAACGAAGGGTATAGTAATGCGCCATTGGATCCGGCGAAACATGCTAACCTTCCATCTTGTACCCGATACCCCGGACAGTGACGAGTCGCCGGGGCTCTTTCGGGTCTTTTTCTATCTTCTCTCTAAGCCAGCGGATGTGTACGTCAACCGTGCGAGTATCACCGGCATACCCGTAACCCCAGACCTTGTCCAAAAGCTGGTCTCGATTGAAGACAATTCTCTGGTGACTTGCCAGAAAAGCCAGCAAGTCAAACTCTTTCGGAGTCATCTCCAGTCTGGAACCAGCGAGGGTAATCTGGTGGCGGGCCAGATCAATCTCAAGGTCATCGAGCTTAATCGGGGTGTATTTATCTGGCGACTCCGGGGATGCTGTCTCAGCACGCCGTAGCAGAGCCCGCACACGGGCTATCAACTCCCGCATGCTGAAGGGTTTGGTCATATAGTCATCGGCACCGATCTCCAGTCCCACTATCTTATCAACTTCTTCATCCCTGGCGGTGAGCATGATGATGGGTATAGTTGTACTCTTGCGAAGAATTCGGCACACTTCAAAGCCACTGAGTTTGGGAAGCATAATATCAAGGATAACCAGGTCTGGCCGCTGGCTTTGGGCTATCTGCAGAGCTTCAACACCATCCTCGGCAGTGAGGACGTCATAACCCTCTCTGGTCAAGCTATATTTCAGGACACTGAGCAGAGTCTGGTCGTCCTCAACCAGGAGAATATTCTTCATGTCTGCCATGCAGGTCTATTATAGATTAAGATTGTGTATACCAGCAAACTCATGTACTGGCGATGGAGAAGATGCATGGGAGGGAAGCAATGATGCCTGGTCAGGCGATCTCGGGTCGCATCTGGAAGGCGGAGGCGGTTATGTGGCCGGCTGGATATGGGAAGGTAACGGCAGCATTAGGGACAACAAAATCCCTTGAAGACTGTTCAGCATCACATCTATTGCTCGATCACATTAGAGAGCAAAATGGTGATTGGCAAAAATTACCTAATTTCGAAGCTGGGGACGAAGACAACCTGAAGGCGGTACGGGATTTCGTCGGCATGCTTAAAAAGCCTATCTACCCTGCGTGGAAAAGACGGAGCTATGAAGCCTCAGTTTCTCAGGCTTTAACGCCAGCTCAGAATCCGCAATTGGTTTCACCACAATCGAATGTGAGTGCCACATCATCTGGCGAAAAGGCAGATACAGACGATTTGGGCAAGCGTGTCGCTATTCTGGAAAGTTATGCGGTACTCAAAGAAAGGGATTAAATAACCGAAGAGGAATACAACCAGTAAAAGGAAAAGCTGCTCGGGTTATAGAATAACCTGACAGGCGGAGGAAGCTTATGTCCCGGTCGAGTATGCCCGAGATTGCGGGCAATTAATAATATTTTTGGAGCCATTATCATAGGACTGGCGGTATTCTTTGACATCGCCGCAGCTCGTATATGGGGAAATGACGAGACCTGGGTGCGCATGTTCATGACGTTTACGGTGATTTGTGCCATCTTCGGTATACCGGCATTGGTCGGCGGCATATGTGCATTGATAAAACAGAAGTGGATTCTGGCGCTGCTCGGTTCGATTTTTGCGATTCCACTGCTCGGCGCAGGCATAATCAGCCTGGTTTTTGTGGCAATGTCAAAAAATGAATTCAAGTAATATAAACTATAGTTTAACTAAAGATCGACGATCCGTAGCTGACTTGGAGGATATACATGTAGCCTCAGTGGCCGGCTTGCTCAATATCTTCTCTGCCGTCCTCCCCCGGACCTGCCACCTCTACCGCCACCGTAGTCACCCCCATAGCCGCCACCTCTTCTATCACCATAGGAACCACCGCCTCTGTTGTCGGAACGAGGCCGGGCTGCATTCACGCTAAGCGTCCGCTCCTTCAAAGTCTTCCCGTTAAGAGCTGTAATCGCCGCTTGTCCCTCGGATACCGAGGGCATCTCGACAAAGGCAAAGCCCCTGGGTCGCCCGCTGACTTTATCGGTTGGTATTGCTATGGATTCTACCTTCCCGAAAGAAGCGAATTCCGCTCGCAGTTCATCCTCCGTAACATCAAAGGGCAGATTGCCTACCTAGATTTTCATAATT
>JAQTRN010000026.1 GCA_028711795.1 Dehalococcoidales bacterium
ATTCCAGCAATTTCCGGCCCTCTTCATCCGTTTTGGCCGTAGTAATGATCGAAATCTCCAGTCCCCGTAGCTTATCTATCTTTTCATACTCTATCTCGGGGAACATGATCTGCTCCTTGAGCCCCATAGTGTAGTTACCCCGGCCATCAAATGACTTTGGCGAGACGCCCTGAAACTCGCGCATACGCGGCAGGACAGCATTTACCAGTTTGTCCAGGAAATCATACATACGGCTACCCCGCAGCGTCACCTTGAGGCCGATAGGCATCCCGATCCGTAGCCGGAAAGCGGCGATGGCTCTGGAGGCACGCGTGGTCACTGGATGCTGTCCGGCGATGGCCGCCAGGTCTTTCTCGGCTGCTTCCAGGGCCTTGGCATTCTGGATGGCCTCTCCCACCCCGATGTTAAGGACAATCTTCTCCAGGCGCGGCACCTGCATGACATTCTTATAACCACCGGCCCCCATCAGGTGAGGCACGATTTCTTGCCGATATCTTTCCATCATCCGAGACATTAATCAATCACCTCATGACAGACACTACAGGTGCGGACCTTTTTGCCATCCTTCAGTATTCGGAAACCCACCCGCGCGGGGTGATTGCACTTATTGCAGACCAGCATAACGTCAGCGACACTCACCGGAGCTTCCCGTTCTATGGTACCCGTTTGCTTGACCTCTTTTGTGGATTTGACATGCTTCTTGACCAGATTAAGTCCTTCAATTACTATCCGGTCCTCTCCGGGATAGGCCAGGCGCACCTTCCCCTTTTTACCCCTATCTTTACCGGCGATAATCAGCACATTGTCATTTTTCCTGATTTTCACAGCTTCAACCTCACAGCACTTCGGGCGACAGCGACACAATCTTGGTGAAGTTCTTTTCTCGCAGTTCCCTGGCCACCGGCCCGAATATTCTGGTACCCTTAGGGCTGTTATCTTCGGTGAGAATAACCGCGGCGTTATCATCGAACCTGATATAGGAACCATCGGCACGCCGGTGTGGTTGAACACAGCGAACTACGACCGCCTTGACCACTTCACCCTTCTTAACGATCGCTACTGGAGTCGCCCGTTTTACGGCCGCAACGATAACATCGCCCACGCGGGCATATTTCCTACCCGAGCCACCCAGCACATTGATACACATAATCTGGCGGGCACCGGTATTATCAGCCACTTTAAGTCGAGTATATTGTTGAATCATACTGCACTATCCCAAAATGAAATTAGACTATCTCCCGCGGTTGGACCTGCACGGCCTCTTTTTTAGTCACTATCTCCGCGACACGCCATCTCTTTTCTTTCGAAAGGGGGCGAGTTTCGACAATCCTGACGATATCTCCGACATGGGACTCATTCCTCTCGTCATGGACCTTATATTTGGTGGCCCGCCGCATGGTCTTCTTGTACAAGCGATGATGTCGCAGCGTTTCCACGCTAACCACCACTGTCTTATTCATCCCATCGCTCACCACATTACCAATTCTGCTTTTACGTTTCTGTTCCATAAATCGAGCCTACCTTATACCCAGCTCTTTTTCTCTCATTATCGTCTTTAATCTGGCGATATCATTCTTCACGCGTCTAAGCTCACGGTGGTTCACCAGTTGCTTAGTACTTAAACGAAAACGGAGATTGAATAGCTCCTGGTGAGCCGCCTCCAGTTGCTTGGATCGTTCCTCGGGGCTAAGCGCCCTGACTTCCTCAACTTTCAATTTACGCCAACTCCTTACTGACCGAACCAACACCGGTTTCGCCGGTGATAAACTTCGTTTCAATCGGCAGCTTGTATGATGCCAAGCGCATCGCCTCTTTCGCCAGGTCCGGGGCCACTCCCCTCATCTCAAACAGTATCCTGCCCGGTTTGACGACCGCTACCCAGTGGTCGCCAGCGCCCTTGCCACCACCCATACGGGTCTCGGCCGGTTTCTTGGTGACCGGTTTATCCGGGAAAATACGTATCCATACCTGACCGCCACGGCGGATATGCCGTGTCATCGCCCGGCGGGCGGCTTCAATCTGCCGACTGGTAAGCCAGGCAGATTCCATCGCCTGCAAGCCATAATCACCAAAGACAATGACGTTACCCGACTGGGCCTCGCCCCGGCGGTGGCCCTTGTGCGTCTTACGAAACTTGACCCGATTAGGCTGTAGCATTCTTTTCCTCTTTTTCCATAGCCACCGCTGGCTTTGTCTCCGCGGTTACTTCGGCAGCAGTTTCCAATTTAGCCACTGCTACCACAGGTGTAACGGCATCGGGTGTGACGCTACCTGTAGCCTCCGGCTTCGCTACCTCCTCCGCCTCCACCACCTTCGATTCGGGAAGAATCTCACCCTTATATATCCACGTCTTTATCCCGATACGACCCAGGGTAGTATGCGCCTCAGCGAAGCCATAGTCAATATCAGCCCGCAGGGTCTGTAAGGGGACACGCCCCTCATGCATCTTCTCACGGCGAGCTATTTCTGCGCCGGCCAATCTCCCCGAGCAGCAAATTTTAATACCTTTGGCACCGGCCTGCATTGTCCGGAAAATGGCCTGTTTCATAACCCGGCGAAAGGCCACCCGGTGCTCAATCTGGTCAGCTATCGACCGGGCTACCAGATAAGCATCCAGCTCTGGCTGCTGGATCTCCTGGATATTCAACTGTATCTTATCTCCTACCAGGCCCTCTAAATACCGTCTCATTTCATCAACCCGCTGGCCACCACGCCCGATGACAATTCCGGGGCGGGCGGTATGTATCGTCGCCAGGACTTTATTCGCCTGGTGGTCAAGCTCCACCAGGGAAATACCGGCATCAGTATATTTTGTTTGGATAGCCCGCCTTAATTGCAGGTCTTCATGCAGAAGCCCCGCGTAAGACTTATCAGCATACCATTTCGCCTGCCAGCTGCGTATGACCCCAATTCGAAAACCCAGCGGATGAACCTTACGTCCCATTAAGCCTCCCCTTCAGCGACGACGACTGTTATATGACTGGACCGTTTCAGAATCGGGCTCATCTGCCCTCGAGACCGAGCGCGGAACCTTTTCAGCATCGACGCCTCGTCCACAAAAATACGGACTATTTTCAGGTCCGCAGTAGACATCTGGAAATTGTGATCCGCGTTAGACGCCGCCGATTTCACGACCTTGGCGACAACACGAGCATTAGGTGTCGGCACAAACCTCAATATGGATAATGCCTCGTCCACCTTTTTCCCACGCACCAGGTCTACCAGTAGGCGCAACTTACGCGCCGATATACCCGTATCTCTGACTATGGCTCTAACTTCCATCTTCTACACCCGACCAGTCAACCGATTTCTATTTCTTAGCCGGAGCAGCCGCAGCGGGAGTCGCCGCCGGAGCCTTTTCCGCCTTCGATGAATGACCACGGAAGGTACGAGTTACCGCAAACTCACCCAGCTTGTGGCCGACCATGTTCTCAGTGACAAAGATCGGCACGTGCCGCCGCCCGTCATGTACCCCGATAGTCAAGCCCACCATCTGCGGTACAATAGTTGATGAGCGCGACCAAGTCTTAATGACCGTCTTCTCCCCGGAACGGCTAACTCTCTCTACCTTCTTCAACAGCTTGGGGTCAATTGCCGGCCCCTTCTTGGTTGACCTTGACATTCTACTTCTCCCGACGCTTCACAATCATCTTATCCGAATTCTTGGACTTCCGGGTCTTATAGCCTAAAGCGGGTTTCCCCCAGGGTGTCCTCGGTCCCGGTTTGCCTATGGGCGATCTCCCTTCACCGCCTCCGTGAGGATGGGCGCGCGGGCTCATCGCCGAGCCCCTGACCGTAGGCCGCCAGCCCAACCACCGCTTGCGACCCGCCTTACCTAGCTTAATATTCTGGTGATCAATGTTCCCCACCTGCCCGATAGTAGCCAGGCACTCTCCGGACACACGCCGCATCTCGCTCGAGGGCAAACGGACCAGCACATATTCGCCCTCTTTAGCCATGAGTTGCGCCGCCACACCGGCGCCACGCACCAGTTGGGCTCCCCGGCCTTTCGTCAATTCAATATTGTGTATCAGGGTGCCCCCGGGAATCAGTTGTAGAGGCAGGGCATTGCCCACTCTTATCTCGGCATCATTACCCGATTTTATGATATCACCAACCTTAAGATCCACCGGCGCCAGTATGTACCGTTTCTCGCCGTCAACGTAATTGATAAGCGCAATCCGTGCCGCCCGGTTCGGGTCATACTCAATGGCCGCCACTTTCCCGGGGATACCAAATTTGTCCCGCTTGAAGTCGATAATGCGGAGATTCCGCTTGGCACCGCCGCCACGATGGCGGACCGTTATTTTTCCCTGGCTATTGCGTCCGGCTTTACTTTTAAGCGGTACGACCAGAGATTTCTCCGGCCGGTCTTTGGTTATCTCTTCAAAGGTACTGCCGCTCATACCCCGTCTACCGGGAGAGGTTGGACGATATACCTTTAACGCCACTTTAGTCCCCCTTCACCGAAGGTCTAAACACCTTCAAAGATCTCTATTTTGTCCCCCGGCCTGAGGGCAACGATTGCCTTTTTCCAGGGTGAGGTCAGCACCTGACGCCGGCCTATCCTTTTCTTCTTACCGGGTACATTGGTCACGTTAACGGCGGTGACTTTCACTTTGAAAGCCTTCTCTACCGCCTCTTTAATCTGTTGTTTGGTGGATGCTCTGTCCACCTCAAAAGCATATTTACCCTGAGCCTGAAGCGCCGTGTTCTTCTCGGTTACCAACGGCCGGCGCAAAACCTCATAAAGATGCACCGTTACCTCCTTGCGATGGGCTCTTTTCCCACAACTGCTCCACATGGCGTACCGCGTCTTCAGTCAGGAGGACCGTCTTATAGGAAAGGAGGTCCAGCACATTTAGCAAACCGGCCAGCGTAGTCTTTACCCCCGGCAAATTACGCGCCGACTTGATCACATTCTCTTCCGGCTCCACGGTAGCAATCAATACCGAGGCATCGGCCTTCAGTGCCGCCAGAATACGGGCCATTTCCTTTGTTTTTGGTTCTCCAAGCTGCAACTGTTCCACCACCAGCAACTCACCAACCTTGACTTTGGCTGATAGCAGGCACCTGATGGCTAGCTGGCGCATCTTACGGGGCATGGACTGCCGGTAGCTCCGAGGCTCGGGTCCGAAAACGATGCCGCCACCGCGCCGCACGGGCGACCTTCTCATACCAGCCCGCGCCTCACCCGTTCCCTTCTGTCGAAACATCTTACGGCCAGTACCCGCTACCTCACCACGAGTCTTGGTATCAGCCGTACCCTGCCGGGCATTCGCCCGCTGCTGTAACATCGCCTGATGTACCACTGCTTCATTAAAAGGAGCGGCAAAGACATAGTCACTGACATCAATGTGCTTTACCACTTCTCTGGCAAGGTTGTAAACTGGGACTTCCACTCCTTTACTCCTCACCACCTGATTTTCTTATCAACAATAACCCGTTCTTGCCCCCGGGCACAGCCCCATCAAGTAAGAGCAGATTACGGGCCGGGTCTGTCTGAAAAACTGTTAGCCGGCGTACCGTAACCCGGTCATTCCCCATGCGTCCGGCCATCCGCAGCCCTTTGAGTACTCTACCCGGTGATGTCGTCGACCCGATAGCGCCGGGATGGCGGTGCCGGTCAGACTGTCCGTGCGTTTTCGGGCCACCCACAAAATGGTGGCGCTTGACGACGCCGGCGAAGCCTTTACCCTTGGATATGCCGGTGACATCAACCAGGTCACCCGCCTTAAACAGGCTGACATCAATTATTTGTCCGACCTCGATATTACCAGTGTCGGCTATTCGGAACTCTCTGAGATGACGGAAGCGGCCGAGTCCTTTAAGCTGACCGCGCGGCGGGGACTTTGGTTGTTTAGCCTCACCGAAGCCAAGCTGGACTGCGGTGTACCCGTCCGTCCCTTCAGTCTTGACCTGAGTAACCGAGCACGGGCCAGCCGCGATAACAGTCACCGCTTGAGCCTGGGCGTTCTCGCCAAACACCTGGGTCATACCTAGTTTTCGGCCAATTATACCTTGAATCATATTCTTTGCCCCAGTTATAGCTTAATATCTATCCCGACGCCAGATGGCAGGTTCAGACTGGTCAAGGCGTCTATCGTCTTCGAAGTTGTTTCAATGATATCGATCAGACGTTTGTGAGTCCGGATTTCAAACTGCTCCTGTGAGTCCTTATCGATGAAACTGGACCGGATAACACTGAACTTCTGCACATGAGTGGGTAGAGGTACCGGGCCGGAGACGACCGCACCGGTAGCCTCAACGGCAGCGACAATCTGCTCCGCCGACTGGTCCAGTATCTTATGGTCGTAGCCCTTCAGTTTAATACGAATCCGTTGTTTAGCCATGTCCTCTACCTCTGGTCTTTATCTCTTCGGCTACGTCAGCCGATACTTCCTGATAGCGATAGAATTCCATCGAATGGGTGGCCCTACCCTGAGTCAGCGACCGAAGTGTGGTCGCATAGCCGAATGTCTCGTCCAGGGGGATCAAAGCCCGGGCCACGCACATCTCACCATACGTCTCAATAGTCTCGACATGCCCCCTTCTGGAACTGATATCACCAATTATATCACCCAGGAATTGCTCCGGCCCTACCACTTCCAACTTCATAATGGGTTCCAGGAAGATAGGTTTACCCCTGGCTGCGCCTTCTTTAAGAGCCATCGAACCGGCCATCTTGAAAGCCATCTCCGAAGAGTCAACTTCATGATAACTGCCATCAAAGAGAGTGGCTTTGATATCCACCATAGGATAACCGGCCAGTACCCCGCCCTGCATCGCTTCTTTGATACCAGCCTCAGTGGCCGGAATGAACTGTCTCGGTATAGTCGCCCCCTTGATGCGGTCGACGAATTGGAAACCGCCGCCACGCTCCAGGGGTTCTAACTCGACCCAAACATGACCATACTGGCCATGACCACCGGTCTGCCGCACAAACTTCCCTTCAACCCGCACCGGTACAGTAATTGTCTCACGGTAAGCCACCCGCGGCTTACCCACGGTCGCACTCACCTTGAACTCGCTGAGCAATCGACTGACTATCACCTCAAGGTGAAGTTCACCCATACCTGAAATAACAGTCTGTCCCGTTTCACGGTTATATACTACTCTAAAAGTGGGGTCTTCCTCAGTCAGCTTCTGTAACGCTTCCTCCATACTGTCCTGGTCAGCCCTGGTCTTGGGTTCGATGGCAATCGACAGGACTGGTTCCGGGAAACGGATGGATTCCAGGAGGATGGGATTGGCGGGGTGACACAGGGTGTCACCGGTAAAGGTGTTCTTCAAGCCCAGTGTAGCCACGATGGAGCCAGTATCAGCCTCGGTTATCTCCTCACGGTGGTTGGCATGCATCAGCAGCAACCGGCCGATCCGCTCTTTCGTTTCCCGGGTTGAATTAATCACCTCGTCCTTGGCTTCAACTCTACCGGAGTATACCCGGAAATAGACCAGTCTACCCACAAACGGGTCGGAGACCACTTTAAAAGCCAGCGCCGCAAATGGCGCGTCATCACTGGCCGTGCGAGTGGTCTCAGCGCTGGTCCTGGCGTCAACACCCTTCACCGGGGGCATGTCCAGGGGTGAAGGTAAATAGTCGACGATGGCGTCCAGCAATACCTGAATACCCTTATTCCTCAGAGCAGTGCCGCAAAGAATAGGCACTCCTTTGTTAGCCAGAGTCACCCGCCGCAAAGCGGACTTAATGTCAGCCGCCGTCACTCCCTGGCCACCGAGATAGACTTCCATCATCGGGTCGTCTAACTCGGCCAGTTGTTCGATTAACGTTTCACGGAACTGAGTAAATGACACCTGCTCCGATTCCGGAACTGCCGTCACCACCGGGTCTGAATCGGGTTTTCCGTCGAAGTGCCAGGCTTTATTCTCTACCAGGTCAATAATGCCGCCAAACGAGGCCTCACTACCCAGTGGTAGCTGTATCAGCAAGGGCTTAGCCTGTAATCGCTCCCGTATCATGGCCACGGTACGGTGCAGGTTAGCCCCAACGCGGTCCATCTTATTGATAAAACATATACGGGGAACATGATATCTGTCCGCCTGGCGCCACACCGTCTCAGATTGGGCTTCGACTCCAGCGACAGCATCAAAGACGACCACACCGCCATCCAGGACACGGAGACAGCGCTCCACTTCCGCGGTGAAATCCACATGGCCCGGGGTGTCAATAATATTAATGCGGTGCTCCTGCCAGTGGCAGGTGGTCGCCGCCGCTTTGATGGTGATACCTCGTTGCCGCTCCTGCTCCATATAGTCCATCACGGCCGTCCCTTCATCCACTTCACCAATCTTATAGGTGTGGCCGGTATAATAAAGCAGACGCTCGGTGACGGTAGTCTTACCGGCATCGATGTGAGCGATGACTGCCATATTACGAACGCGGTCTAACGGAAAACTCCGGGACGCCATCATATTCCCCGCTTTCAATTCCTCAGTTATCAGACCTTTAACCATCCCACCTGTTACCATCTAAAATGAGCGAAAGCCCGGTTGGCTTCAGCCATCCGGTGGGTATCCTCACGCTTCTTGATAGTTGCTCCCTCGCCTTTAGCGGCATCGTTAATCTCAGCCGCCAGTTTCTCAGCCATTGACTTGCCCGACCGGGATTTGGCGGATTGCACTAGCCAGCGCATTGCTAGAGAAAGCCCCAGTTCTGGCCTGACTTCCACCGGTACCTGATAAGTAGCACCGCCGATACGCCGTGCCTTTACCATCAGTAGAGGGGTGGAGTTCTTCACCGCCTGTTCCAGAACGCCGACGGCGTCTTTGGATTCCTGCTTCTCCAGGGACTGCAGGGCACCGTAAACCAGCACCTCGGCAGTGTTGCGCTTACCGCACCTCATCAATTTACTGACCAGCCTGGCCACCACTTCACTGTGGTACCTGTTATCAGACGGAGTCTCCCTTTTTATCGCTAACGCTCGCCTTGGCATCTTACCCCCACAATCTAAGTGCTCTCGGTCAAGTTTTTGGTCTTCTTAACACCGTATTTGCTACGGCCCTGTTTCCGGTTATTAACGCCCGTCGTATCCAGCGTCCCCCGAATGATATGATATCGGACGCCCGGTAAATCTTTCACCCGGCCACCACGGACCAGCACCACTGAGTGTTCCTGCAACTCGTGGCCCTCGCCGGGGATGTAAGCGGTGACCTCAATCTGGTTGGTCAATCTGACCCGGGCCACCTTGCGCAATGCCGAATTAGGCTTCTTGGGAGTCACTGTTTTCACCTGGACACAGACCCCGCGCTTTTGCGGAGAACTCCGCCCGCGCAACATTTTGTTCTTCATGGCGTTATAGGTAAAACCTAGCGCTGGCGTCTTATCCTTCTTGACGACTTTCTTACGTCCCTTAAGCACTAATTGATTAATTGTCGGCACTCGCTCCCCCTTTTCCAGGTCTACACAATTTAAATGGATGAGCCCAGGCTCATCCATTTAAGTACCATAGTGACAAATTGAAG
>JAQTRN010000001.1:0-13979 GCA_028711795.1 Dehalococcoidales bacterium
TAACGTCATCCGGGTGGAAGTTGTCAAGAAGATGGCGCGAGTCCAGAAAACTGGAATCGTCTGCCCGGACTGTTACAGACCGACAGACACGGTAATCTGGGGCGCTCACAAGGCGGTGTGATATGTCCAACACCCTCTATCCCGTCTGGGCGGCCAAGATGCCGGACGGTAACTACGCCGTGATGTGGATGGACGGGGCTTTTGTCTGGACTATCTCCGAGTTCGAGAACCTTTACGACTATGGGCTTTGGCTACAGAGCCTGGTGGCAGTTTACGAAGCCGAGAAACACCCTGTGCCGGATTACCTCAAGCAGTTTTTCGGGGGAGGTGGCAACTATGGTCGCTGAACTTACTCTCTCCTCAGCCCTGTGCTTGGAAACCACTCATGTGATAGACACCTCCGTGATTGACTTGGGCGATATTGTCACCTGCAAACGGGGTACGAAGTTTCCCGAATGTCTTTACACCATTCCCCTGCCCCTGGCCCTCAAACACTACTATCCCGAATGGGATATGTGGGACTGGCATACAATGCCGATAATCAACCTCAATCCCCTGCAAGTTTTATCTGCCGAGCCCGGCGGGGTGAGAATCCGAAACCTCTCCGACTATCCCGAATATCGGATTTATAGATGGCTGCCTAATCCGCCGGAGGGGACGGACGTTGCTGTTTTTGTTTCCCAGCGCCTGGGTTGCGGGTATGACTTCACCGCCTACCCCCTGGCCGCCCTGCAACGGGTAGTCATTAACTGGTGGCACATGCCCAGGATACTCAATTCCCGCTATTACTGCTGGGAACTGACAGATGAGTTCTGCACCTGCTTTGGCCGCCCCTGGCCGGGGAGTGCTGAAGTACATCACCTCTACCCATTGTTACCGGAGTTCCGGCGCCAGGCTGGACGCCCTATCGCGGTGGCGGAAAAAGGCGGCTAGGAAAGGACTAACCCAATGGAAACGACAATCATCTACGGGCTGGTGCAGTTGGGGGGGATGGCGATACTGGCGGCGATGGTGTTCTATTTCTATCGCATTGACCGAAACGATGCCATCAATAAACTGGCGGAGATTGCCAAGGCGGAGATTGAATGCCGGGACAAGGAATCGGACAGCCGGCAGCAACTAGCCGCCGCTTTGAACAACATAGCGGTGGGAATGGCTAGTCTGAAGACACTCATCGAGACCCGGGGCAGAGGGTAGCTGCTAATATTTCCCAGGAAATAACGGAGGGGCGGGCTAATCACCCGCCCCTTTTTTGTTTGCCCTCTTTTTACAGCCCCTCAAAATTCCTCAGAAAATTCGAAATTTACCCCTTGACAAGCGTGATATACGGTGTATTATGGGTGTATGGAACAGATGAAATGTCCAACTTGCAAAAGCACCGCTCTGGTAAAGGTGGGGTTTCGATATATGAAAAACGGGAGGGCCCAACGTTATCAGTGCAGGCGGTGCCGTAAAGTAACATCCAAGCCCGAAGGTATCACCAATGGCTAGATTCTACCGGGGGAACTCGGCACCGAGACAGGTAAGGGGTAATGGCTCCTGGAAGCGCAAGCCCCTCACCCGCGAGGAAGTGCTGGCGAACATGGAAGTGACGCTGGATACCTGGACTAAATTTCACGGCGAGGACAGCCCCATCGTCCAGCGACAGCGTGAGAGGATAGCCGAGTTTAAGGCGGCTTCAAATATTTAACGCAGGGGCCGGGGGAAATGGGAAGCCCCGGCCCCAAAGGGGGAGAGAAATGGTAACCGGAACCAAGCCCAAGAGCATCACCCGGAGCGTGTACGACAGAATCCTGGGGGAGTACGCCGACAAAGGCTTCCGGCTGGAATCGGACGGCGACCACCTGTTGTACCTCTACCACGAGGACGCTGACGAGAAGCCCATCGCGGTATTCAGCCAGACCGGAGTCCGGTTTGAGCCGAACGGCCAGAACACCATCCAGAACGTTTGCTGCCAGTATCTCAACGACAGACTGGCCGGGACGGGGGCGAAGTAGATGCCCGCCAACATTAAGCCCGTCTCCGAGCACCTTGTCGAGGAAGAGGCCGAGCAGCTCCTGGACGAGTTCACCGATACATTCGACTGGCGATTCCTGGACGTAGACAAGAGGGCCCTGCGGGAGCTTATCGGCTACGCCCACGAGAGAGGATATCAGGCCGGGTACGGGGCCCGGCGGGAAGGAAAGTAGATGACTACGGAAAACACCACGCAAGCCATCATTGCCTTGAATCCGAGCCAAGACGAGAAAGCTGTCGCACTCTACAACGAGGCCCAGGGGCTTCTCAAGTATGCCGAGGGTGTCGTTATCCTCGGTGACGCAACTGTCAAGGGAGCGACCAACGACCTTTCGCTCATCGCCAAGCTCAAGAAGGCCCTGGAGGAAAGGCGCAAGGAATACACCACACCGGTTAATGCCTATCTGAAGCAGGTCAACGACGCCTTCAAACTCTTCACGGCTCCCCTGGAGCAGGCGGACACCATCACTCGCGCCAAGATAATGGACTACCGGCGTGAGCAGGAGCGCAAGGCTAGGGAAGCCGAGGAAATCAACCGCCTCAGGATGGAAGCCGCCCGCCGGGAAATGGAGCTCAAGGGCGAGCTCACCGAGGACGTCAGCCTGGTGGAGACACCGCCGGCGCCGCCCGCCCACGTGCGGGCTGACATCGGCGACATGGGGACGATGAAGGTGTGGAAGTTCGAGGTGGTGGACTTCGCCAAGCTACCCGACGAGTACAAGATGGTTGACGCCACAAAGCTCGGCAAGGTACTTCGGGCCGGGTTGCACAACATACCCGGCGTCAGAGCGTGGCAGGAAGAGACCCTGAAGGTCAACACGAGATAGGAAAGGGGAGAGAGATGACACAGGAAAAATCCACCGATATTGTAGTTCAATCCTCATCCGCGCTGGCGCTCCCGGATGAGAACACGTTCAAGCACGACTTGCAGTCCATCAACAAGTTCCAGCAGATTGTGCGGGCCAACATGATTGAGGGCCAGGACTACGGCGTAATCCCGGGAACCGACAAACCATCCCTGTACAAGCCCGGCGCCGAGAAGATTACCAAGCTCCTGGGCCTCTGCGACCGGTACGAGGTCATCGAGAAGGTGCAGGACTGGGCGAAGCCCTTCTTCCACTACATGGTGAAGTGCCAGCTGATAGCCGCTAGTTCGGGCATTACCATCTCTGACGGCCTCGGTTCATGCAACAGCATGGAGGCCCGGTATCGCTGGAGAGACGCCAAGAAGAAGTGCCCGGAGTGCGGCAAGGAAACCATCATCAAGGGGAAAGAGGAATACGGCGGGGGTTGGATATGCTTTGGCAAGCTCGGCGGATGCGGGGCGAAGTGGCCGGGCGGGACGGAGGCAATTGAGAAGCAGGTTACCGGGCGGGTTGAGAACGACGACATCTACAGTCTGGTGAACACCCTGCTAAAGATGGCCGAGAAGAGGGCCCTGGTGGATGCCGCGCTCCATGCCGGGCGGCTGTCCAATATCTTTACCCAGGACGTGGAAGACATGCCCGCCTTCAGCTCTGATGCGAAGGCTGCTAAACCGGCAAATACTGAACCCGCTAAAGCGCAGCCGGCGAAGACCGCCGCCAAAGCCCCGGCCAATCCTGACGGCATTACCGAAGCCCAACTCAAGAAGCTCTTCGCCGCGGCCAAGGAAAAAGGGCTTGAGCATCAGACGGTGGTTGCCTACATGACGTCCGTCTATGGAGTATCTTCCAGCTCAGGTTTAACCAAGCGCCAGGCGTCTGAGCTGATAGAGGCCATTGAGCAGGGGAGTGTCGCCCCGGCCGCCGAAGCAAAACAGCCGGAGTTGACTGATGGCGACTTTAAATAGTTGCCCCTTGAACCTTGTCTGCTTTGAGTCCTGCTACTGGTGGAAGGGCAGATGTACCTATGGTGAAGGAAAGAAGGCCGGTGGTGATACCGGCCAGCCCGAAGAGCCTGACAAATCAGGCGGTAAAACCTGAAGGTGCTTGCTTTCTTTGCAGCAACGACGGGTGGTGGTGGAGACCAGCGAACAACTGGGGGCCGGGAGAATGGCTCTGTAATCAATGCCACCCCGACCCAAGAACATTAACAAAATAGCCAATAAGAGCCGACAGACGGTCTGATTCGTGATGGCCAATGTAGGCTTCTAATTGGGCCTTGAGACCACCCGAAAGGGCAGTGAGGCTAATTGTCCGAGTAGGGAGAAAACGTCCAAGTGTGAGCACCTTCTCTGAAACGTAAAAGAGAGGGAAAGCTGAAAGGTTCAAGAGTCGACAGAAGGCACTGGCTCAAGGCGAGCCCTGGCAGGTGAGGTATGGAGCGAAAGTAGTCCACCAGCCTGCCAGGGCTAAATGTCAAGAGGTAGCAAGGGAACTCATAGCTAAATAAGGGCTGGACATGTCCAGGGGTAGGGGTAATGAAACAGGTAGTCTACATCGCAGGGCCATACTCTAGTAACCCGGAGGCCAATGTCCGCAAGGTAATGGATGTGGCTGATGAGCTGGTGCGTTTGGGCTTTACACCTTACCTGCCTCACCTCTCACACTTCTGGAATCGGGTATCCCCGAAGCCCTATGAGTTCTGGCTGGAATATGATTTGGCTATCCTGGCGAAGTGCGACTGTCTACTGCGTATCCCCGGTGAGAGCAAGGGGGCGGACGGGGAAGTGGAGTTTGCCTTGAGGAACTGGATACCGGTGTACTACTCGGTTGAGGAATTAGTCAGGAGTTGGAGCGGATAATGTTTATCTTGAGTGCTTTTTTAGCAGCTGCCGTCTTGTATCTGATTACAACCAATCGCCAGATACGAAAGTTGGGCAGGAAGGCGTGACTGACTTAAAAGCCCCATTCCCATACTTCGGGGGGAAGGCCACGATTGCCGCCGATGTCTGGGGCTCGCTCGGTGCGGTGAAAAGATACATTGAGCCGTTCTTTGGTTCTGGCGCAGTGTTGCTGAAACGCCCTAATCCACAACCGGAAGCAGACGAGATTGTCTGCGATAAGGACGGGTTTATTGCTAACGTCTGGAGGGCTATTCAGTTCAACCCGGACGAGGTTGCAAAATGGTGCGACTGGCCGATTAACCACGCCGACCTATCCGCTCGTAAAAGAGAGTTAATCAAATACGAGCAACGGTTGCTGGAGAATCTTATCGCCGACCCTAACTGGTGCGACCCTGTGTTAGCGGGATACTGGGTATGGGCGGCAAGCTGCTGGATTGGTTCGGGCCTAACCCGAGAAGGCCAGATACCCCACCTTACCGGGGAGCAGGGTGTACACGGGCTAGGCAAGATACCCCACCTTACCGGGGAGAAGGGTGTAGTAGATGACCGGATATATACCTGGATGCGGGAGTTAAGTATACGGTTGCGCTACGTCAAGGTCGTCTGCGGGGATTGGACAAGGGTGTGCGGGGGCAACTGGCAGGATGGAGATGGTATCTGCGGAATATTCTTTGACCCGCCTTATTCCTCCGACACGGGACGGGACGAGACGTTATATCAAGCCGAGGATTTATCCGTTGCCAAAGACGTGGCGAAGTGGGCGCTGGAACGTGGTAAAAAATCATCCTACCGAATTGTGCTAGCCGGATACTACCAAGAACACGAGTGGTTACTCAAAGAGGGCTGGAGCTGCAAACAATGGTCGGCGCAGGGCGGGTATTCCAACATAAGCAGTGGTAAAAACAACAACCGCCATAAAGAGGCTTTGTTTATGAGCCCTTACTGTGTCGGGCAAGGGGTATTGCTATGACACACCTGCTCCTATCCGGCCTGTACCTGCTGGTGGATGCCGTTGCCAGTCTGATTGCCTTCAGGGGGCAAAGGCTCTACTGCCAGGCTGTGCGTGTGGGCCGGGGGCTGATTGGCTTACTGCTGGTGATGTGGGCCTGGCACCCGTTGGATTGAGAGGGAAGGTAAAGCATGGCTAAAAATTACAGCGAAAAGCTCAAGGACCCGAGGTGGCAGAAGAAACGCCTGGAAATCTTCGAGCGCGATGGGTGGGAATGTCAGGTGTGCGGGGACAAAAAGGCCACCTTGGCAGTACATCATAGGGATTACGTCTTTGGCAGAGAGCCTTGGGACTACCCCAACTCTTCGCTTGTAACCCTATGTGAGCATTGCCATGAAGAAGAATTTGGCCGCGCCGAAATAGAACAGGGCCTCATCCATGCTTTGCGTAAGCAGTTCCTCACAAACGATTTGAGTGTCATCGAGGACGCCTTTGAAAGCATGCCTGAATACAAACCACTTGATTTGTATATGATAGCCGAAACAATCAGGTGGTTCCTAACGAAGCCAGAGGTTGTGCAGGAACTTACTGACAGGTGCTGGAAGTATATGCGGGGCGAGGACTAGCTCATGGCATGGATTGAGTCACATCAGAGTTTAGCCACACATCGCAAGCTATTCAAACTCTGCGAGGAATTGAAGATTGACCGCCCGACCGGGATAGGGCTTCTTCACTTGCTCTGGTATTGGGCGTTAGACAATGCCCCGGACGGCGACCTTTCGGGGGTCCCTGACACCGTTTTGGCCGAGGTTTCGGGATTTTTGGAAGGACGCTCGCATCGGTTTGGTACCCGTTTCATATCGGTTTGCTCCCAGTTTGGTAGTGCTTTGAGGTCGGCAGGCTTCATTGACCTGGATGGCAAATTGCACGATTGGGACGATTATGCTGGCAAGCTAATTGAACGTAGGAAATTAGACGCCACAAGGAAGCGTGTCCAACGGACGTCTGACGGACGGCGTACGGACGGCGTACGTACCGTACCCAACCCAACAGTACCCAACCCAACAGTACCTAAGAATACAAAGGACGACGGGGTTGTTTTACCTGATTTTATTGATAAGGGGTTATGGAATGATTTCCTCGATATGCGCAAAAAGCTTCGCAAGCCTCCTACTGATAAGGCAAAAACTTATTTATTAAAAGACCTTGAGAATTACAAAAACGGTGGAGATGACCCGAACGAAGTCATTAGGCAATCCATAAAAAACAGTTGGCAAGGGTTGTTCCCACTGAAAGCAGAACGTGCCCGTGCCGGCCCCCCGAAACCTTCCGCCGTAAAAAAAGAGGACGAAGGGCCGATAGAGGGGTTACGAATTGTGCGCTGAAAGGATTGTCAAGGTTATCTGCCAGGACTGCGGGGAAGAGTTCGCCGCCGCGGCCAGCAACCTGATGGGCGTACCCATCCCGGTCCGGAAATGCTGCGACCGCTGCGCCACGGAGAGAATCTTCCGCGAGCACCAGGCCGTCGAGGAGCTGCGCCAGGCGGAGATTGCCCGCACCCGCCGGCGCTTCCGGGAGACGTGTGGCATCCCGCCCATCTTCCAGGCGGCCGAGTTCGGCACCTTCGAGCGTGAACGCCAGGCACGGGCTTACGACCGGTGCCGGGAGTACGCCCAGGGCTTTGACCTGGTCAAGCCCCAGGGGTATAACTCGCTGGTGATGTTCTCCGAGCGGGCCTGGGGAGTGGGGAAGAGCCACCTCGCCTGCGCCATCATCAACCACATCCTCAACAACTGGGGCGGCTACCCGGTGACACGGCCGGCGCTGTTCGTTTCCGAGCCTGACCTGTTCCGGCGCATCCAGGCGACCTACAACGTGCCAAGGGAAGACCGGGACTGGCGGGAGACCGAGGACGACGTGATGCGGGAGCTGACCACCGTCCCGCTCCTGGTGATTGACGACCTGGGCAAAGAGGAACGGAGCGACCCGCGCTTCGTGCAGAGGACGCTCTTCGCCATCATCAACGGGCGCTACAACAACCTGCTGCCGATAGTGCTCACCGCTAACCTGGGGGAGCACGGGCTGCAAAGATACCTGGGCGCCGGCCGGGAGAACGAGGCCAGTTTTGACCGGCTGGTGGCGATGACCAAGGGGGAGTTTATCTCAATGACCGGAAAAAGCTACCGGAGGAAGGCGTAACGATGACCTTAACAGCAGAGAAACCAACCGAGCAGCAAAACGACCAGGTAACCTGCAAGCACTTGCGTACCCACGTCGTCGACAACCTCCACCAGGAATGCATGGAGTGCCCGCAGCGGTGGGAGAGGGAGGACTACGAGGCGCCCTGGCGGATGGTGCGGCCGGACGGGACGCTGGCCCCGGCGCCGGCGAAGAAGATACGCTTTGCGGGCGGCCGGCCGGCAAAGGAGGCAACGCCGGCAACAGCGGAAAAGCCGGCAGCCGGCGATGCCCCGGCGATAACCCCGGCGCCGCCGGTGGTAGACAGCCTGCCGCCAGCTCCGCCGCTCCCGGCCAAGAAGAGCGACTGGCCCGCCTGGAGGGAGGCGAACATAGAGCAGCTCAAGGCCGACTACTACCGGATGCGGCTGGTTGACTTCCTCTCCCGCTGGCATATCTCGACCGGGATGTGGGGCCCGCTCCGGGAGCAGCTAGGGCTTAAGCGGAAATCCAACCGGATCTACTCGCCCAGGGAAGAGGTCCGCCAGCAAAAACGGGGGGGGCAGCGCAAGACAGGCCCGGCACCGCCCGAGCCGGCGCCAGTGAAGCCCCGCCCGGATATGACAGTCGGGGAGCTGGGAGCGGCGCTCGCCGAGCAGGGGCTCCGGCCGGTATTCAGCGTCGTGCCGGTGCTCCAACTGCCGGCCTGGAACGAAGCCTGGGGGGATAGCGTGAAAACGGAGTGGCTGCGCACTGTAGCAGCTTTGAAAGAAGAGCGGAAGTAAAGGAGCGTAAACCATAGTGGCCACTGACCTTGAGATTCTAAAAAGCGCTCTGGATTTTGAAACCAGGCGAGCGCCTCAGTGCTGGGATGCGGCGAAGGTCGGCGCCGGGCGGGCCGATATTAACCGTCTCCTGGAAGCCGGGCTGATTACCCAACGCCATCGCTCGTCGCGCCTCGGGCCTAATCAGTACGGTTCAGCTTTATACCGGCTGACTGACAGAGGCCGCGACCTGGCCGCCAACCCGGAGCAACCGGAGCAAAGAATCACGGCCGCGGAAATCCTGGCGGCTATGGACCTGATAGTCGGCTTCGACGACATCAAGGAGCAAATCGCTTACTGCGTTGAACAGCGCAAGCGGACGCACTTCCTCCTGGAGGGCCCGCCGGCCTGCTGTAAATCCGTACTGCTGGATGCCCTCCGCGGTACTGTCCCCGGCGCCATGATGGTCTTCGGCTCCCGGACATCGGGCAAGGGGCTTTCCGACCTGCTGTTCGAGCAGAGGCCTATCCTGCTGCTGATGGACGAGGCCGACAAAATGCGGCACGACGTCTTCTCCCTGACCCTGGGGCTGATGGAGGCCGGGGAGATTATCAACACCAAGCAGGGCGATACCAGGGGCGTCAAGCTCAACACGATGGTGATCGGTGCCTGTAACTCTTCCAGGAAGATGCCGCCCGAGTTTCTTTCCCGCTTCGCCTTTCATCCCGTCTTCCCTCACTACACCCGGGAGGAGTTCATCGATGTGGTCCGGTCTATGCTGAGCCGTGCCGAAGATTGCCCGGAGGAGCTGGCGGAAATGATAGGGCGGCAGGTCTTCGACAACCGGCTCGGCGATGTACGGCAGGCCCGGGGTGTGTGGCAGCTGATGAGGGAGCCGACCGAGGCCGAAGCCATCCGGGTGCTGCGGATGAAAGCGAAATACAGCACCGGCGCAGCGCCGTTAAAGAGGGTCAAGGCTGCGAGTGAGGTGATGCTGTGAAAGACGAGCTGGTTAAACAAATCCAGGACCTGACCGCGGAGCTCGGAGAATTAGTGGTGGGCCTCGAGCCGAAGACACCGGCTGAATGGGAGGCAATGGAACGGATGCAGGCGGCGCACAAGCAGATGCGCGGTATCGCAATCGAGGAACTGATAGAGCAGCCGCCACGGGCCGGGTTAACGAGATAACGCTAAATTTGAAAGGAGAGTGAAATGCAAGGTAACGAGGAAACAATCTTCAAGGAGTGGGCCATCCTGGAGCTGATGGGACACCGGCGCCTGGCCGGCCTGCTCACCGAGGTGCAGATTGGTGGGGCGTCATTCCTCCGGATTGACATCCCGGACAAAGACGGGAAGACGGAGGCCTCCCAACTCTACGCGCCCGGCGCCGTCTACTGCATCACCCCGACCAGCAAGGAGATCGCCATCGCGGTGGCGGCCACGTCCCGTCCGGAGCCGGTGTCACGCTGGGAGCTGCAACTGCCCGAGCCGGTCCGCCGCTGCCGAGTATGCGGGTGCACCGAAAATAACGCCTGTATTGACCGCCGCACCGGCGAGCCTTGCCACTGGGTGGAAGCAGACCTCTGCAGCAATTGTGTAGAAGGAGAGAGCAGTGGTAACTGAAACAAAAGTGCAAACAGAAGTGCAAACGAAGACCATCCTGTTGGATATCGAACGAATCAGGCCCAACCCCTACCAGCCCGAGAGCCGGCTGGAGGTGGACGAGGAGACGGCGAAGAAGTTCGGCCTGTCCATCCTCGAGCACGGGCTGCTGCAGACTCCGATTGCGCGGCAGGTTACAAAATTCATCCCGAGACAAACGGACATTGTCTACGAGATGGGCGACGGCTGGCTGCGCCGGTCCGGTTTCGCCTGGCTGGCCCGGAACGGCCACCCGGAGTACGGCCGGATGCCCCTCGAGGTCCGGGAGCTCACCGACAAGCAGATGGCCGACCTGGTGCTCGAGGCCAACTCCGTCCGCAAGGACCTGACGCCCATCGACCGGGCGAAGTTCTTCAAGCGTTACCTGGAGGACTTCAAGATTACCCAGGCCGAACTCGCCCGGGCCCACAACTGTTCCCAGGGGGAAATCGCCAACACCATCCGGCTGCTAGAACTCCCGGAAGACATCCAGGGCAAGATTATTTCCCAGGAAATATCCGAGACGCACGGCCGGCAGCTCCTCCGGCTGAACTACAAGCCCGAGCTACAAAGCAAAGTTCTCGCGGAGTCCATCAGGCAGGGCTATTCCATCAACCAGCTTTCCAACCAGATACAGAGCGAGATTTACCGCGACTCCGAGAACCTGGACCCGAACGATTACCCGAAGCCCGAAATTGATGTCGCCGGCTGCGAGAAATGCCCCAGCCGGCAGAAGATAGGCTCGCCCTACTCGAGCGACAAAAAGACCTGGCGCTGCCTGGACAAAGACTGCTACCAGAAGAAAAAGGCGGCCGAGAGTCAGGCGCGTGTCGATGCGATGAAAGCCGAGATTGCCGCGGCGAAGAAGGATGCCGGCGACAAGACGAAAAGCGGCGGAATGCTCGACCTCTCCAAGCTCACCTGGCGGGATTACCAGGAGCTGGACAGCTCCGCCCATGAAATCGATATGACCGAATGCCGCAACTGCTCCCGCCGTGCCATAGGCAAGGACTGGAGAGACAGGCCATTGAAGGTCTGCATCGACGTCAAATGCTTCAAGGCCAAGGAGAAAGTCCACCAGGATAAAGAGGCGGCGAAGGCCAGGGAAGCCGAGAAGCAGCTCACCGAACGGGTCAAGGCCGCCTGCGATAACCTGAAAGACGAGTCCACGGCGTTCAGAATCATTATCGACTACCTCGTTGGCCACTCGCGGAAGGACACCCGGGAAAGGGTAGCCCGGATGTGCGGCCTCAAGGAAAACGAGCTGGCTAACAAACTGGCCAACGACGCCGAGGACAGGGTTATCACGATGACGCTGGCGCTGGTCGTCCAGAAGGAGCGGTATGAGGGCGAGAAGGGCGTCTTCCAGAAGATGCTGGCCGACCTGGAGGGGACCAGTGCCGAGCTGGACAAGGCGCTCGATGCTCACCGGGCAAAGCACTGCAAGGGCTGCTCCAATGACAACGACAACCGGACCTGCCGGCATCTGCTCCAGCGCCATGGAGAGGGGTGGAAAGATAAATGCTATCACTACTCGAAGGCGGCGACCGGCGAAGACGATGAAGAGTTCGGAGAAGATGACGAAGAGTAAGTCCCTGGCGCCGGCCGTAACCGAGGAGCAGTTCACCCAGCAGCTCATTGACCTGGCCCGGGTGTTCGGCTGGCACTGGATAGATAACGCAATGGGGCTGGTCAAGTTCTGGTACGTGACGGGCTTCCTGGATGAGATGCGGGACTGGTATCAACTAAAGCAGCACTCCACACCCGGGGAGCCGATACCAACATCTCCGCTTGAGTGGGCGAAGCGTGTTGACCTGGTGATACTGGACGACCTGGGAGCGCAGCGTGATACCGAGTGGGCGGTGGAACGGCTGGACGATCTGGTGGAATACCGGTACGTCAGGGCGAAATGCACAGTAATCACCACGAACTTGAACCTTGAGCAGCTCCCGCCCCGGATATCGTCCCGGATAAGCGGGGGAGTCAAGGTGCTGCTGGAGGGCCCGGACATGAGGGCTTTCCTGGCCAAGCAGAGGAAGGTATAGCGATGACTCTCACGTTAGCTAAAACCTGCGTCCACTACTGGTATCTGCTGGACAACTATGAGCAGAGATGCCGGATATGCGGGCGGGTGGAAACACGGGAAGACAGGGACGCACCCTTCAGGTGGCACAAGGGACAGCCGAAGGGTAAGCCGTTGGCCATAGTATCAAGGGCGATATCAGCCCCAGCCGAGCCGGAACTACCGCCCTTCGTGCCCTGGTCAGGTAAGAGGCCGGACTTACCAGCCTGGCGCACAGCGAATAAAGAGCGGATAGTTTACGACTACCACCACATGGCGTTGCAGAAGATGTTTGACAAGTGGCACGTCAACTCTACGGGCTGGCGAATCCTTCGGGAAGAATGGGGGCTTCGGCGGAAGTGCAACGCCGTCTACACCGAGATGCCGAGCAAGGGCAGCGACAGAATGAGCCGGGTGAGCTAGCCCTTTACCGGGGAAAGCAAATGATGAACTTACTTAAACCATACTGGACTGACCCGCAAGGGATGGGCGAAATATATCTTGGCGACTGCCGGGAGATTTTACCCCAGCTCGGGCCCGGGGCCCTTGATTTAGCAGTTACTTCTCCGCCATACAACTCCAAGAAGCAGTGGTGGGGAAGTGGCGCTAACGGAATATTCCCGGATATGGCGCACAAGTTTACCCGGGGTGGTGGCTGGTATCCCGATGAAGTCCCGGAGGACGAATACCAGGCCCGGGAGAGACTGTTGGTAGATATCGCCCTGTCTAAATGCTCTGGAAGCGTTTGCTATAACCACAAAGTTAGGTATGCCTTCAAGCGGACGGGACGTTCTTATCATCCGATTAGCTGGCTGCCAGATGAAAATATTTGGTGCGAAATCATTTGGGATAGAGGCTCCGGTGTAACTTTCAACTCCCGCCGTCCAGTTGTCGCCGATGAAAGGATTTACGTTATCGGGCGGCCCAAAACCTATAACAACATCGGGCTTACTACGGTATGGCGGCTCCCGCCTGACAACGAAGCTCCGGGTCACCCCTGTGCTTTCCCGGTTGAACTACCTGCCCGATTGATAGCGATGTTTACGGGCCCGGGGGACACGGTACTTGATTACTACGCCGGCTCCGGGACTACTTTGGTAGCCGCCAAAAAGCTAGGCCGCCGATTCATCGGGATTGAGATTGAACAGAAGTATTGCGACCTGGCAATTAGCAGGCTTCGCCAGGGAGTATTGATAACCCCTTAAGGGGAAAGCTGAAAAGGAGAGGGAATGAGAATACTGGGGTTCGCAAAACACTGGGACAAGCTGGACAAGGACGAGTTTACCACGTTCCGCTATCCCAGGGGAGACCGGGATTGGTTTGTTGGCGAGCAGGTACAGGTATTTATCAAGCCCCGGAGCAAGGACAGGGTAAGGCTGGGCTTCGCCGGAATTGTCAGCAAGGAAGACGTGGAACTAGACCCTGAATTCGCCGAAAAACTAGTTATCCCTCTCGTCTCTAATTACGAGGCAAGAGCCGATGGATTTACCGACCGGGACGATATGGTCGGATGGTTAAAGAAAACCTACGGGTTGGATTATGTATCGCGCATTAACAAAATAACCCTGCGCTGGATTACTAGGGAGTTAGCCGCAGGAGGGG
>JAQTRN010000001.1:14079-40493 GCA_028711795.1 Dehalococcoidales bacterium
CCGCAGGAGGGGGAGAGTAGATGTTCAAGCTGATTAGTGATGAGCAACAGAAGAAAATTGCTAGCCGGTACATTGGGAAAGAGGGTGCAGCTAAGGGTGGTGCAAAAGCCCAACTCGCCTCCTGTGAGAAAGAGTTTGCCGAGAAGGTAGAGGCTGAACTAACCGAACTACGGGAGTTCAAGAGGCGATTTACTGACCCTAGTTTAAGAGACAGCGCTAGGAAAGCGTCTGATGAATATGTAGAGGCTATCAAGCGGGAAGCCAGGAAAGAACTATTTGACTTTATGAACACTAATTGTGAGCATTTTCATCCTGACCATCAATGGCAATCTTGCCCTTGTCAGCCCTGCTATGAAGCTAAGCTCAAGGAATGGGGGCTGGACAGTTAAGAGAATGGCTAAACAAATCTGCCCCGCCTGTCACGGGACTGGAATACGGATAGACACAACGCACACATCCTACGAGGTTAAGTCTCCTGTTACCATGTGTCCCAAGTGTGAAGGAAAGGGAAAATTAAATGCATGACAAAATCCAGGCTGAAATGGTCTCTGTTGTGGGGACTGCCCCTGTAGGTACTTGCTGTTGTTGTGACATTTACGATAGTCACGGGAAGCTAGTTAAGCACGTTGACCAGTATCAGTTGAATAAGTGTCCTTGTGGACATTGGGCTTGCCCTACTCATTTCATAAGGGGGCTGTGCCATGGCTGTTATGTGGAGGGAAAGTGAAGGACAGCACCGATTACCCCTGGGTTATAAGTGGCAAAGCAATCCGCCAGGTTGGAGGATTTAAGGTGTCAATTAAAACGCCCGCCATGTCCGAGTCCGCCCTCAAGCTGGGCTGTGAGCAGTATCTTACCTACCTGCAAAACGCCGGAAAGCTCGTCTATATCAGGCTGAACGCTGGCGACTTCATTCTCCAGGGCAAAGAGGGCGAGTTCAGACGGCGGGTGAAAGGGGCCAGGAAAGGGACGGCTGACCTGCTGGTAATCTACGGGGCGCAGGGGCTGGCGCAGATAGTTTTCCTTGAGTTAAAGAGCACCAAGGGGAAGCAGTCACCGGAGCAGAAGGGCTTCCAGGCTGAAGTGGAGGCTCACGGGTGCCGGTACTTTATCGTGAGGAGCCAGGAGGAACTGGAGAAAATACTAGAGGGGGTACCTCAATAACTACGCCGAAGGTGGCTGTACAGGTGACGGAGCGGGAGCAGAAGTTGCTGGAGTTCCTGCGAAAATACTGCCAGCAGCTTGCCTATGGCCGGATGTCGGTGGCTATCACCGTCCACGAGGGTGAGCCGGTGGACGTGGAAATATCAGAGATGAGGCCGAAGAAGAAGCTATGAGTATCAAGTTCTAACCTAATTTAAGGCCGACCAGAAACGGAGGCCCGTACCCCCGAGATGGGGGCGGGCTTTTTTGTTGGAAAGGAGAAGCGATGCGACGGCTAATCAGGAAACTGCTTTGCTGGCTCGGTAGGCGCGATACCAAGTTTCACTACCACTCTACGGGTTGGTGGCGGGAGAGGTGCCGGTGGTGCGGATTCACTAAATACGGAGGGCGCTGATGCTGGACGACGATTATCACCTGTCACCCCGGGAGCTGGAGGCGGCCACCCTGGTAGCCCAGGGGTACGGGCTGAAGGCAGTAGGCCGGCAGATGCGAGTCACCTACTACTCGGCCAAGCATACCCTGGAGCGGGCGAGGAGGAAGGCGGACGCCCCGACTAACGCTGCCCTCGTCTACCGGCTGATGAGGAAAGGACTGATTCGATGAAGTTGTGGGAGTGCCTCGACGAGGTGGAGCGGGCTTACCTCGTCAGATACCAACGCAAGTACCATCCGGACGAGCCGATTAACCCGCCGGCAGCAGAAACGCCTCCGGCGCCGGTTATCCCAGTCCACATCGATGAGCAGGACTTGGCGGAGCTGCGCAAGGGCAGTCACTACCGGCCGGGGGGTGCAGATGCTGGACTGTAACTCTTGTAGGAACTGGGTGGGCTGTCCCGGAAAAGAGTATTACGAAATCAGCGAAATCAAGCCCTGCCATAACCAGGCGCTCTTTTGCCTGTCCTTCCTGGACGACTTGCACGAAGGCTCCTACCCGCCACCCTCTTCGGGCTACGTTGACCAGACTATGCGGGAGAAGCGAGTACCCAAAGGGGCGTACTGGGAGACGCCTGTAATCCTGGCTGCCGAACTGTCAAAGAGGCTGGACAAGACAGGGACGGACGGCAAGTTGCTGATACGGGAGATTGAGAACTGCCTATTAAGAGGGATAGACCCGCAGAAACATCATTACGAATCAGAGAGCTGGACGGCATTGTGCTACGTGGTGGGGGTAGACCAGAAGAAAAGCTCTTATAACCACTGGAAAGCGGCTAGGGAATACCGGAGAAAACAGGTACCGGCGTGACAAATTTGTCACCAGGTGCCTTACTTGACAAACTATTTGAGATGCGGTAGGCTAAGAAATTAGGGAGAACTACGCCCAAGGCCGAGTGAAATAGCTCGGCCTTTTCTATTTCACCTTCCTCGGTTTATTCCAGTACGGGGAATTGCAGTCGGGGCAGAATCGGGGCATCTCCTGCGTACGCGGTAACCATTTGTGGCCACAGCGGGTACATTCCAGGGTGTTTTGCAGCCCCTGATTAACGAGCCAGCCCAATGTTTTGCGGTTGACGTCTCCACAATCAACCCCATTTACAGCTAGCGTTCCAACAAAATCAGGGAACAGGTTGATATAGGTCTGGATAGATTTCAGCCCGTGAATGGGGCGATTGCCTGTTACGTTTAAAACTATATCTGTATTAGTCATCGTAAAACTCCTAGTATTCGTCCCAATGCCGAGGGCATAAATCCCGCCCGGCTCCACTATTCCAGGTGGCGTTTGTGCTGCCACATTTGGCGCAGTGTTTAATCCTGGCCCGCTCCTGCCGGCTCAATTCAATTAGCTTGCCCATAACCTCCTCGAATGTTTTCCCGTGGCGGGCATTGTGTTCCAACCAGTGTTTTTCGCACATAACCCGTGATCCTGCGGTGCCTGAACAATATACTCGCCTGGAGATTTGGGTGTGTATCCCGTCGTGAATTTCGCATTCAACGCAGGAACTCTCCCTCCAGCAGATTTCGTCCCATGATTGCTCTTGTTTCCGGTTAATTTCTATGGCTTTTAATTCAGCTAGGTTCTCAGCCGACTGGTCGACGTCCTGCGGTATCCGCCCGATTCCGTATCCCATCTCGTTTCCCTCCTATTTCTAACTATCCTTATATTACTATGGTTATATAGGTATGTCAATAGGCCAAAATACCTAGTTTCTATTTTAGCGGGCTGTCCTACCCCCAGCCCGTCGCCCTCCTTTCCGGCTCTGGTATCCCTTACTCTACCCCCTTTCCTGGGGCGGGCTTGAGTCTACGGATTCGCCCGCCCCAAAGTATTTTAACTTGCCAGTAGGATACCGAATCTGGCGGTTTAAGCACTATCTTGTCAACAAAAGGTGCCCAATTAGGCGGACAAATGAGCGCATTACTCAATCAAAGATGGGAACTGTTTTGCATCAGGCTATGTGAGGGCAGAACCCAAACCGAAGCGGCAATAGTGGCCGGGTATAAACCGAGCCGGGCACGTCAAACAGGTGCGCGGCTGGTAACAATTGGTGACATCCAAACCCGCCTTCAAGAACTTCGTCAAAAGGCCGAGGACGCTACGGTAATGAATGTCCTGGAGCGCAAGCAGCGCCTTACCGAGATAGCCAGGGCGAAGCTAACCGACTTTATGGAACTCGGCCAGGATGGTTCGTGGGTGAACATCGGTGCCGAAACACCGAACGGGGGAGCCATCCAAGAGATTCATTCCCGCACCGAGTATGACGATGATGGAGCCCACCCGACAGTCCACACCAGCGTCAAGCTCCACGACCCGGTGAAGGCCATTGACCTCCTGAACAAGATGGACGGGATTTACAAGGCTGAAGGTGCGGGAAATGAGGGGGAGGCGGTAAAGCAGAATGTCAACGTCGTTATCATCAACGGGGATGAAGTCGCCCTTGCCGTCATCGAGCTCCTACGATGTGGGGCAATTGGCGGCCTTATTGAAGCAGGTGCGCCTCCAGTGGACGAAGTACATTCCCCACAAGCCGACACCGAAGCAGCTCGCCTTCCTCTTGCTCAAAAGTGAAGAGGCATTCTACGGAGGCGCTGCCGGCGGGGGCAAGTCCGACGCCCTGCTCATGGCCGCCCTCCAGTACGTTGACTATCCCGGCTACTCGGCTATCCTATTCCGGCGCACTTACGCCGATCTGTCGCTCCCTGGGGCGCTCATGGATAGGGCGCGGGAGTGGCTCGCCGAGACCGACGCCCGGTGGAAGGACTCCGAAAAGACCTGGGTATTCCCTTCCGGGGCGACCATCACCTTTGGCTACCTGGAGAACGAGCAGGATAAGTTTCGCTACCAGGGCGCCGAGTTCCAGTTCTGTGGATTTGACGAGGCCACCCAGTTCACCGAGACGCAGTACCGCTATCTCTTTTCCCGGCTCCGGAGACTGGCCGGCAGCGCCATCCCCGTCCGGATGCGGGCGGCCTCCAACCCGGGAGGCGTCGGTCACGACTGGGTAAAGCAGCGCTTTATCATCGAGGGGGCAGGCGCCGGCCGGCCTTTCATCCCGGCTAAGCTGACCGATAACCCGCACCTCGACCAGGTGCAGTACAACCGGAGCCTCCAGAACCTTGACCCTATCACCCGTCAGCAGCTCAAAGACGGCGACTGGTCGGCTAGACAAGCGGGTAACAAGTTCAAGCGCGAGTGGTTTGAGATTGTAGACGCTGCACCTGCCGATTGCCGCAAGGTCAGGCGCTGGGATATGGCAGCGACAGAGGCCAAGCCCGGTAAGGACCCGGATTGGACGGTCGGGGCGCTGGTAGGGATATCAAAAGCGGGCGTTATCTACATCTTGGACATCAAACGCTTCCGGGGCACACCGGGGGCGAATGAGCAGCTTGTCAAACAAACGGCCCAATTAGACGGTAGGTCAATCCCCGTTCGTATGGAGCAGGAACCGGGCAGCGCTGGCGTTAAGATGATTGACGACTACCGGAAACGGGTACTGATGGGTTGGGACTTCCAGGGCGTACCTTCGACGGGGAGTAAGGAAGTCCGGGCCAACCCAGTAGCATCCCAATCCGAGGCGGGTAACGTCAAACTCGTAAGGGGTACTTGGATTAACGCCTTCCTAGACGAGGCGGAGGTGTTTCCTTCTGGCGCTCACGATGACCAGGTGGATGCGGTAAGCGCTGCCCTGGCCGACCTGACAGAGGATGCACCGATTCAAGAGAAAATCATCGTCTACGACTCAATGCCCCTGGTGGGGAACATTGACTTGAGGTAAATATGCTGGAAGAACTACAGCAGTTAATCAAAGAGGCAACGGCTTCCGTGGAGGCGCAACTCAGCCTAGAGGACGCTGGGTGGATTAAGCTCGGCGGCACCGGGACGGACGTTCTCACCGGTGCCGACCGCATTGAGCAGGTCAAGAGGTCACGTATCTATGCGGCTAAAGACCCGCTTGCGAAACAGGCCCTTCGATTGTGGACTGACTACACCTTCGGAACGGGGATGTCGTGGCGCACCGACGAAGAATCTGTCAGTAAACTACTATCAACCTACTGGGATTCAAAGGACAACGCCCCGGTTCTTTCTGCCAGGGGCCAACGTAAGAACTCGGATAAACTTCTCATAGACGGCGAAATCTTCTTTGCCGTGTTCCTGGGTAGTCAAGGTCAGGCCACTATCCGGACGGTTGACCCGATGGAAATTACTGAAATCATTACCAACCCGGACGATATCGAGGACGTGAAATACTACAAACGGGAGTGGGCTACCCCGCAAAGCGTTCAGAAAGTCGGATATTACCGGAGCTTCCGGAACGAAAAGGACGAGGCCACACCGGACTCTACCGGAACCTCCAGGCAGTCCACCGAGGACGCCTTTATTTATCACCTGACCTACAACACCACTGGGCAGAGGGGCTTGCCCTTACTGCTTCCCGCGCTGGACTGGATTAAACTCTACCGTCAATTCCTAGCCTCCCGTGTGGCGGTTATGTTAGCTCTAGCCCGCTTTGCCTGGAAAGCCAAAGTCCAGGGCGGTGCCGCAGCTGTTGCCTCTGCTAAAGCCGTCTACAACGAGCAGACGCCGGCGGCGGGCAGCGTGGCAATCGAGAACATGGGGGCCGACCTTCAGCCTATCAAGACGGACTCCGGGGCTTCCCAGGCCTACCAAGATGGGCGGATGATTAAGCTCCAGGTTGCGGCGGCCACCGGCTGGCCCGAGCAGTATTTCGGGGACGTGTCAACGGGCAACCTGGCCACGGCCAAGACAGTTGAACTTCCCGTTAAAAAGATGTGCGAGTCCTACCAGGCGGTGTGGGCCGGGGCTTACGACGACATTGACCAGTTCGTCCTTGAGCACAATAACATACCAGAGGACAAGAGATACATTGACAGAGACTTCCCGGCTATCAGTCCTGAGGACGCCGGCGAGATTGCGGCCAGTATCGCGGCCATTATGCCCTACTTCCCGCAGTTCGCCGAATCCCCGGACGTGTTACAACAGGCCCTAATGGCGGTTGGCGTTCATGACACCAACGATGCTCTCGAAGCCCTGAGTAAAGTTGCCAAGGAATCTTCCAGTGATGTGAACGTGGAACTTGCCAAGGCATTAAGACAATTTAGGGAGGTAATAGAGAGTGGCAACGTGTCCGGATTGCGGAGGGTTAAAGTATCGGGAGTTCGAGGCGGGACTGATTCACTGGCGCTGCCGGAAGTGCAAGGGAACGGGACTAATTGAACCTGTTAACAGAACTGGACGAGACCTTGAAGTTGCTGGAGGCGCAGATACCGGGAAGCCTCGCAAACCCGCAAAACGCAAAGTTAGAGCGCGGGCTTGAGAAAACGGTGGCCGAGTATTTCAAAAGGGTGGACGATGCTATGCCCGATTTGTCCGAAATCTACTACCGGAACGCGGTGATAGAATGAGCGATTGCGTGCATTATTGGATTATAACCGAAGTAGATGACAAAGAAGTGGGGAAGTGTAAGAAGTGCGGGGCGGAGAAAGTCTTTCGGCATATTGACTTGCCGATTAAAAAGCGGCTGGCTAAATCGTTTGAGAACCCCAACCCCATCAGGCATTCTAGTAGCTATTTATATGAGCCGGGGAATTCCTGGGACAATATAATAGCGACATTGGAGCGGTAATGACGTTTTCTGGCGATTTTGACGCCCTTATCGACCCTATCCTGATAGCCTTCCGGCGGCAGATTAGATTAAACATCGCTTCCCACCTTGTCAGGGCGTATCTCCAGGCTGATGCCCAGATGGTGAGCTGGGGCAGGACGAAACTGGGTTTGCCTATCCTGTACGAAGGCCCGCCGATTCAGAGGGCGATAGACTGGGCTCAAGACCACTGTGCCAAATTAGTCACCAAGATGGACGAGGAAACCAAAACAAGGTTAGCCAAAGTCATTTCAGACGGGATTAATAACAAGAGAGGGATTGACGGGCTGACCAGGGACATCCGCAAGGAATTTGCTGATATGAGCCGGACGAGGGCGGAGTTAATCGCCAAAACCGAAACCCGTCAGGCTCTTACCCATGCCGCACAGGAGCGAATGGAAGATTTGGGCGTCACGGGTAAAGAATGGGTATTGGGGAGTGGTGGCGAGGGTGGGAACTGTGACGACTGCCGTCGCAACGCTTCGGTGGGGGTTATCCCCGTGACAAGTGATTTTCCTATACCACAGGACGAAATTCACCCAGGTTGTACTTGTGCCGTAGCCCCGGCGATGCTGCCGAGATAACAAGAGAGTTAATTAACCGAGCCTCCGTAAGGGGGCTTTTTTTGTTATCCGATTTAATAGCCCTTTTTGGAGGTAAAAATGCCTTACACCGTAGATACCCCACCGGAAGCAGTCAAAGGACTTCCCGAGCACGCCATTGAAATATTTGTCGCCGCCTATAACTCGGCTTTTAAGCAGTACGAGGGGGACGAGGCCAAGAGCGCATCAGTGGGTTGGGCCGCCGTCAAAACCAAGTTTGAGAAGAAGGACGACAAGTGGGTGGCGAAGGAATCCCTTAACATCCTGGCCGAAATCATCCAGGAAGCCGGGAGACGGGGCAAGGTAAACGACCCGAAGGTGCAGAATGTTATCTCAAACCCCGATGATGCCGAAGCCGCCTCCGTCCTGTCCTGGCTGAAAGAGCAGAAGCTTGTCAAGGTAGAGGACGGGCAGAACTATCTGTCAGAAGCCTTCGCCTTCGCCCCTTCCGACAATCCTATCGACTGGAAGTTAAGGTTGTGGGAGGACCCGGAGAAGAAGGTTACCAAGCACCAACTTGATAAAGCGGCAGCTTACCTTTCACCCGGGGGGTACAAGGGGCAGAAGGTGGAAATCGCCAAAGAGCCCCTTCCCTCTGTGAAAAGGAAAATCCGGGCTGAATACCGGATGCTCGGCGTTGAAGAGGACGACATCCCGAAATGGGTGAAAGAAACCGAGTCCCGTACCATCGTTGGCGACTACATTCCTCTCACCGAGGCGAAGGTATCCGGTAAGGGAACGGCGTTAATCACCGTTATCAAGCCCGGATTTAACGCCACTAAAGAGAGATACTACCCGGCTGATATGCTGGCCAGGGATTACAAGGTGTTCGAGGGCGTGAAGATGTATGCCGACCACCCTTCTGAATCAGACGAAAAGAATCGCCCCGAAAGGTCTATCAAGGACTGGGTGGCCACTCTTCAGAACGTCCGGCCGGATACTACAGGGGCAATCGTTGGTGAGGCCGTTGTGGTCGAACCCTGGATGAAGGAAAAACTGTCCACCTTACGGGATAAGAACCTGCTCGGTGAGATGGGCGTATCCATCAACGCCATTGGGACGGCAACAAAGGCCGAAATCGAGGGAACGAAGACGAACTATATCGAGAAGATAGCCCGGGCCCGCTCGGTGGACTTCGTGACTGAGGCGGGAGCCGGTGGGGGAATACAGCTATACGAATCAGTAAACGAGTTGGATGTTGACCTGGTTGGGGTTGAAGTTCTCAAAGAACGGAGGCCCGACCTGGTGAAGCAAATAGAATCCGCCGTTAGAGCGGAAGTACAGATGGAGGTCAAGCGAAAAATGGAGCTTGAAGAGAAGAACAAAGAACTGGAAACCACCATTACCACCCTGACGGCGGAACTCACCGACCTGAAGGGCAAAATCACCGAAGCAGAGAAGGCGCAGAAGGTAGCCGAAGCCAAGTCCAAGATTGACGAGGCCGTAAGCAAGTCCGAACTGCCCGATGCTGCGAAGGCGAAGCTGCTCGAACGGTTCAAGGGCGCCGAGACCGCCGAGGGGATCGCCGAGGCCATCACGTCCGAGACCGCCTACATCGCCGCCCTGAAGGAAACCGGCAAGGTCAAGAACCTGGGCGGCAGCGTACCAGACCCGAAGGCCGACGCTGACGCCCTGAAAGTGAGCTTCAAGAGGATGCACCCCGACTGGAGCGACCGACAAATTGAGATTGCCGTCGCCGGGAGGTAGAAAATGCACATCCTGGAACAGAAAAGCACCAAGCAAAGGATTGCCTTCGCTCTCAAGTGCAAAGTTGAGGAAGTCCCTGACACCCCGGAGAAAATCAAAGCAGCTCTTGAAAAGCGCCGGGGCGAACTGAAGGTGGCCAAGGCGGTGAAACATGGCTAATCCGTATACCAACCCTTACGAAGAGGTTGCCGGCCGCCAGGTTTCCTCTACGTCCGAAGGCCGCCACATCAATATCGAGGAATCAAGCCTGATTCACCCCACGCACCCTGATGGTTTGGTTGATAAGGGCGACCCTGTCGCCTTCTTCGACGGCGTAGGGGTGGCTCTGAAATCGGCGGAATCAGCAACCGAGTCCATCCCCATCGAAACCGAAGGCGTCTGGAGACTATCGGTCACCAACACCGGAGTCAACACCTTCGGGAACATCGTCGTCGGCCAGGTCCTCTACATTGACGCCTCGGGCGTCGTTTACGACGAGTGGAGCACATCCTACGCCGTTTTTGGCTACGCCCTTGAGCCGATTGCCGACCCTGGGGTAGGAGACCCTATCACCCAGGTAATCGCCGTCAAGGTTCACTGGCAGTGGCCATTTTGGTATTACACCACCGACATAGAGGCTTAAAACAAGGGGCAGTTAATGGTTGATTTTTGGAATCAGGAAGCTGAAGTTGCCGCGAATCCGTACCTGAACGCATACGCGCTTGCCGGCGAGGAAATCAGTTCAACCTACGAAGGCAGGCACGTATTGATACAGGAGGTTGTGCTAGTCCATGCCGACCCAGGCGACGGGCTGGTTGACAAAGGTCAGCCGGTAGCCTTCTGGGAGGGCGTCGGAATAGCACTACAGTCTGCGCAATCAACAGCCGACAATATCCCCGTAGATACTGAGGGGATATGGCGGGTATCGGTAGTGGCAACGGCATCCATCAAAATCGGCCAGTCACTTTTCATTAACACTTCGGGAGTCGTTACGGACGACCCGACAAACGCTATGGCCGTATTCGGGTATGCGCTACAGACAATTACGGTAGCAGACGGCCCGGACACGGAAATCATAGCGGTCAAAGTCCACTGGATGAGCCTTAACTGGTTGTGGTTATTCTGGTGGCTCATCTATGGCCAAGAACCATAAAAATTAGGAGGTAAAACAATGCCTGCATTGTATCTGGCAACTGGCAAAACCGCTGGGGAGGAAATCTCCAGCACCTATGAAGGTCGGCACATTACTGTTGAGGAGTCCTACCTTGCCCACGCCTACCACGCCGATGGCCTGGTTGACAAGGGAGACCCCTGCATCATCGGAGAGAACATCGTCGGCGTAGCGTTGAACAGCGCGACCGCCGCAACCGACCTCATCACCCTGGACACGGAGGGTATCTGGTTTCTAAACGTCGTGGGTTCCGTTTCCGACGGCACCAGCGACGGTATCGCCAAAGCCCTCGTCCCGGGCGATGTGGTCTACATCGAGCAGACCCCCGGCGCCGGCGTCAACCTGTCCGGTGAGTCAGACCCGAACCGCTTTAAGCAGTTCGGCTATCTGCTCGGCAATGTATCCGCTCACGTGACCACCGCAACCCTCGTGGCCGTCAAGGTTCACGGTGAGGGAGTCCCAAACAACGGGGTTTTGAACTTCGGTAGTGGGAGCACTGCCGGGTTCAACTTCCCGCTTGAGGGTGATGTCGCACTCAGGAACAGCGTGCTTATCCGGGCAACCATTGAGCCGGCCACCATTCTACTGGCTGGCGAGCAGCTTCACGGCTTCAACATCCGGATTGTTGATAATGCCATCAGCACCGGCGGCGAAATCACAGCCGGCGAACTGAAAGCCGTCCGCGACGAGGCCACCGACGCTACTGTTTCCTCGGCCACCGCCCTGAAACTGAACGTCGATAACAAAAACGGCGGTGTCGCCCCCTTCCTGCGTGCCCTGGACATTATGATTGAGGGTGCTCCGGGCACGACCCCTGCCAAGCGCTCCGGCATCCACTTCAATTCTTCCGGTACTGCCGGCACGCTCGAAGCCCTCATCGAGCTTGAGGCCTTCACTGTCCTCGGAGGCGTGGCCTCGGACACCCTGAACACCCCGTCCGGCACCATCGCCGTCAACGTGGCCGGGGTAATCCACTACATCCAGCTCTACAGCACTTAGGAGGCTAAATGCTGAAAGATTCAGTCAGCACTCGACAATCGCAATATACCGTCCAGATAGGGAAGCTGGCGTACGAACGACTGCAACTTATGAGACGAGTGGATGAGATTGACAAGCTCATTTCACAACTCGAAGGGGCGCAGTCCGAAAATACCCAGTCCCTGAAGGACATCCAGACCCAGGAAGCCATCGACAAGGCCCAGAAAGAGGCCGCTGAAAAGAAAGCGGCTGACGCAGAGCAACCAAAAAATTAACGGAGGTAATCAAATGCCTGACTTTATGAAACTGATGGAGGACTGGAGGGGATATGTATCCCTTTCAGAAGTCAATAAACCGGAGGGCTATGAGGCCCGGCTCAAGGAAACCATTGACCTGCTAACCAACGCAAAGGGCTTTCCGCAGCACCGTCACGAGTACCTGCTCCGTGAAGCCCTGACCACTTCCGACTTCCCCTACCTGTTCGGCGACGTGCTGGACAGACAGGTGCTGGCCAACTATAAGGCCACCGACCCCGTCTGGAAACAGTTCGTCCGCATGGGGACAGTCCCCCGCATCTACCCCCAGGTGGGTGGTTACCGCTTCGCCATTACCGGCGGAGACCAGCACCTTGACCTGGTAGCGGAAAAAGGTGAGTACCTTGCTTCCGACCGGAACGAGCTGCGCGACATCATCTACGTCCGGAAATATGGCCGCCAGTTCGACATTTCCTGGGAGGCCATCATCAACGACGACCTCGGCGCCCTACAGGACACCCCGGTCCGGTTTGCCACGGCAGCCGTGAGAACCGAGCACCGGCTGGTATCCACCACCTACGTCAACGACCTCGGTACTCATGCTGGCGGGAACCTGTACCAGAACGCCATCAACGAGGACGTGCTCCCCCTGACCATCGCCAACCTGGAGAACACCATCGAGGCCATGCAGGGGCCGCTGTTTGTGGACGTGAACGGCGAACCCATCCAGAACCGGCCGAAGTTCCTGGTCGTCGGCCCTGCCCTTGAATTCACCGCCCGCCAGATTCTCACCAGCACGATGAAGATGTGGACGTACGGCGGAGACGATGAAGCGGCAGCCGTTCCCTACCCGATGAGCAACGTCATCAGCCAGTACGGGCTTGTCCTCGTGATTGACCCGTACATCCCAATTCTGGACGCTTCCTACCCCGGGAGTTGGTATCTGTTCAGCGACCCGAAGGACATCGCTGCACTGGAATGCGACTTCCTGGCCGGACACGAGAGACCGGAAATCTGCATGAAGGCCAGCGACAAGGTAAGCGTTGGCGGAGGCGAGCTCGGGCCCATGTCCGGCGACTTCGCTACCGACAACGTGTTCTACCGCGTGCGTGAGGTTTTCGGCTGCAACAAGCTGGTCGCGACCGGCGGGTGGAGAGCCACCTATATGCAGCGCCATGCCTAGAAGTAATCAGGAGGGGCGGGCGCATAACCCGCCCCTCTCCCCTTCAGGAGGATTCAAATGCCAAATTCAATAATTGACTTCCCCTTTGAATATAAGCACATCACGGGAGACACACAGGTAAGCGCTCATCCAGGCGTGTTGCATACGGTAACCATCAACGGCCCCTCGACAACGGCGGGCGTGCTCACTCTTTACGACAGCCTGACGGAAACGGGGACGGTAATCGCTGCTATCACTATCGGCAAAAAGGACGAATCCCAGGGGATATCGTGCCTGATATTTGACGTGGCATTTACGACCGGACTGTATGCCGGATTTGACGGCACGCTGGCCGGTGCGGATATCACCATCAGCTACAAGTAATCGGAGGTAACGATGGAAGCGAATCTTCTCTTAAACCCGAAGGGAATCAGGTCCGGGGCCAAGCTCAGAGGCCACTGGGACATCGAGGTTTACAAGGACAAGGCGCCCTTTGAGCGGGGGGATAAGCCCATCTCGAAATCAGAGTGCGACAACATCATCACGGACGAGGGGCTGGACAGAATCCTGGACGTGATGCTGCACGGCACAACCCAGACGGCCACCTGGTACTGTGAGCTGTTCGAGTCCAACACCACCCCGGACGGCTCGGAGACCTACGATGTGCCGGTCTATACCCCCTGCACGGCGTACGACGAGGCCACGCGCCCCGCTTACAATGAGGCGGCCTCGTCCAGTCAGTCCGTCACTAACTCGGCTAACAAGGCGGTGTTCACGATGAACGATACCAAGACGCTCTACGGGGCTTCATTGGTAAGCGTTAACACCAAAGGCGACCACACCGGAGGGGCTAACAACGTCCTCTTCTGTGCAGGCAAGTTCGCCGTTGCCCAGCCTGTCATCTCCGGGAACGTGGTAAACCTTAGTTATACCGTCACGGCTGCGGATGACGGTGCATAGCAAGTAATTCAGGGGGCGGGCTAACTACCCGCCCCCCCACTTGAAAAACGATGATAATCAGATTTGAACCATCAGGCACGCAGGTACACAAAGGGCAGCTTAAAGTCCGGCTGGATTTATACCCCGAAACCGGAGAGAAAAGCTACGCCCAGAACTATGTCAACGTGCCGGTGTTCCCTGACCCGGCCAAGCCGCTAGGGGGCTATCCGGGGAAAATCAACGCCGATGGTTCCCCCGTCAATCAGAAACAGTACGATAACTGGGTAGCCTCCCTTCCTCATATCTGGCAACTAAACCCCTGCCTATGCGTGTTCGTCTCGGTAGGCCAGGATGTTAGTAAAGCCCTTTTAACCGAGTGGGTAGGCGACCTGTGGACGCCGAACGTGCTGGCGACCATAGACGATTGTATGATTCGGGCCAACTCCGCCCACCTGATAAGCCCCTATATGAACGGGCGAAACAAGGCGAGGACACAGTTATCCACCGCTAAGACTTTAAGTTTTGACGAGCAGCACAAGACCATCGTCAATACCCTGCTGGCGGGCTTCTCTATTAGCGGGCAGGCTGGCGGGACGATTGAGCGGGTTGAGCCGGGGAGTATTGACGTAGGCGCAGCAGCCACTGACCGAGCCTCGTCAACATCAATATCAACCTACACCTTAATCAGTATAGAAAATCCCGCTAATGCCACAGGCACGATTGATACTGTTGAGGTATTCGCTGCCGTTAATGTATCCAATGGCGAAGTGGCTATCTTCTACGTTGTATCGGGGAACAACCTATCCACCAGGGACACGCATACCATTGGTAACTTCAGCGCAGGGAGCAAGGTAACCGTCTCCGGGATTAGCGACTTTAACGTAACCTCCGGGGATTATATCGGTATTCACGGTACGGCCGGTAGTATTGAACGTGATAGTAGCGGGTCGGGGTATTGGAGATATTCCGGGGATTCCATTCCGTGTACCGACCTGACCCACGATGTATCCACTGACCGGACACAAAGCCTCTACGCCACCGGCACCGAGGCGGGGCCGACTGAATATAATCTCTCCGTCACTGATGGGCTCTTAATCGGAGACACTAAAACCGCAGCGATGACGGCTGGGGTAGCTGTAACTGACGGCCTTAAGTCGGGTGATACCACTTCCGAGCTGGGGACAATGGCGACGGCTCTCACGGACGGGCTGGAAGTTGGAGACGTGAACTCAATCCTACCCCTGCTGGAAATACTAGACGGACTGATTACTGGGGATACCCCGGTCTCGGAAATGAGTGCTGATGCAAGCCTGACTGACGGGGTCAGTATTGGGGATATCGCACAAGCCCTTGCCACAATGAACGTCCAGGTAACGGACGGGTTGACGCTCGGCGACCTGGCTGTAATTGAACTGGCCGCCGGTATTTTCTACCTGACCGTCACGGACGGGCTGAAGGCCGGGGACTCGCCCCTTGCTGAAATGCTTTCCAGCCTGACTTTATCAGACGGGACTAAACTAGGCGACTCGCCGCTTATTACCGCACTAGCCAACCTATCCCTGACTGACGGGGCAAAAATAGGCGATACCACCCTGGGCTGCATGCTGGCTGCTCTCACCCTGGCTGATGGACTGACAATCGGCGATGCCACTTTAACCAATATAATATCCGCTGTCTTCAACCTCTCCGTCACCGATGGCGTGAAACTAGGGGACAGTATCACCGGGCTGATATTACTGAAAACCTATCTCCGGCAAGCGATAGCCCGGATGCCCGCTGAAAGGGTGGGGCTGGCCAAGATGGACGTTAACCGGATGAGGCTGGCAAGATTGGCGCTCTACCGATGGCTGACGAGGGAGTTCTAAGATGACAACGACCTACGACATTACTAATTCTGTGGGACAGGTTAGGCTAATAATCAGTGACACTGTGATAGCCACTGCCCATTTTACCGACGAGGAAATCACCTATTTTCTGACGGCTAACGGCAACTCGGTTAATTTAGCGGCGGCTCAAGCCTTGGAAGCGTGGGCGGCCTCTTATGCGGCCAACGCCGACAGCGAACATATCGGGGATTACGCCTACGCTCAGACGATTACCAAGAAGATGCTCGACCTGGCGGCCAGATTAAGGGAAACGGAAGCCACTACACCTGTCTTAGATTGGGCGGAAATGACGCTGGTTGAAGAGGAAGAGGACGAATAATGGCTAGTCCAACGATAAATGTACCAATTCAGCACGCTTTGCAAAACGTAACTCTGACAGTGAAAATCACGGGGCTGATTAAATGGCGCTTTCAATTATGGCTGGCAACCCAGCTCATTAAGCTGGCGGCCATTATCCTGAATATGGGGATAGAACTTTCAACGGACGTGAAAGGGCTATGAGCTACGAATCTCTCCTTGTCAACACCTGCGACATCTCCCGTTTTACCGCGGGCGCGCAGGACGAATACGGCAATCCGGCGAAGGCGTGGGCCGTTTTGCATGATGACGAACCCTGCCGATGGTCGACGCCCAAAAACAGGGAAGTCAAAGTCGGGGCCGAAGTCGTTATAGCCGACCTGCAATTATTCCTGGGCGACGTCGATATCACCGAACAGGATAGAGTCGTATTGGACAGCCTGACTTACGAGGTGCTTTCCGTAGCTGACAGGCAGGACGCCATCGGGAATCATCACGTCGAATGTATGTTAAGGGTCATCCAATAATGGAAATCAAAGTATCAATCGAACTTAACCTCAAAGACAAAGAGGTCACGGAAGCGGTCACGAAGGCGGCTCAAAACGCTATGCGTGACACCGTGGTGGAAGTGGCGAACGACGCTATCCACCACAGCCCGAGAGACACGGGCAACAATATGCGCTCCATCATGTACGAGTCAAGCGGGTCACAGGGCACCGGGACAGAGGGGATTGTCGCGACGACTAAAATCGGGGGAGCCGTTTACGGGACGAGCGGCTATTCGGGTTATCTCGAAACGGGAACTCGCCGCATGGCCGCACGTCCCTACTTCAAGCCCGCTCTTGATTTACATTTCTCTCTTGAGAAGTTCGTCAACAAGATGAAGGGGTATCTCAAGTGATTGAAACCAACAGCGTCATTAGGGCGCACCTGGCTGCCGATGCCGGGCTGATTGCCCTTGTCGGCATCAGGGTATACGTCCCACGTCTCCCGGAAAACGCCGCTCTTCCGGCTGTGGGACTGTTCACCCGCGGGGGCACGTCCACGCCTTACATCCCAACTATCCCCAGCCCGTCGGTACAGATAGACTGCTGGGGGAGGACGCCCCAGGAAGCCCGCCAAGTGTACCGGGCCGTATACGATGCGCTTCAGGGAATCCAAAACGTCACCGTCACCATCGGGCTGACTGATTACGTAATACTGGCCTCCCGGGAAGAAGTACAGGGGCAGGACCTGGCCGACGAGCTTCAAGGGTACTACCGGGTACTTACCTTCTTTGAGGTAATGTTAAGGTAACGCTTTATATTCCCAATCCCAGAGCCCCCGCAGAGGGGGCTTTTTCATTTCTCAAGAAATTAAACGGAGGTAAATATGGGCACTACTGCAAACGTACTCGTTGGTGTTGCTACCGTAACAATCACCTGCGCGGCCAACCAATCCGGCGGTCTACAGGAATCGGGCACGGCCTCCATCACCGGATTCTACACCGTTGATGGGGTGAGCGTGACCGTCCGCAGTTCCTTCGCCGATATCAAGGTGGAGGAAAACGTCGGGACGGTGATTCGCCGCCTGACCGACCAGGAAATGCTCGTTACCCTGACCTTTGCGGAGGGGACGCTAGACAATCTGGTGGCGGCCATCGCCGGTTCCGCAATTAACGCCGGGGGCACCGTTGTTACTATCGGCGGAGGCCTGGCCGGTGACCCACTGCTTCAGGATTTTGAACTGGATATCGTCGGTGTCAATCCCGCCGGCGCAGCTCGTACCATCAATATCCCCCACTGCAACCCCACGGGAGAAGTTGGAATCCCCTACAAGAAGGGCGAGGTTTCCGTTGTGCCGGTGACCTTCTCCGCCCTGGTCTCTGATGCGGGCGTGTTCGCCACGATTACCGACGCATAGGAAGGTGAAAAATGGTTGCGACAGCTAACGTATTGGTAGGCACGGCGGAAATCACCCTCGGCGTCGGGGTGTCCGCCGTTGTCATCGGTTATACGGTGGACGGGGTGAATATGACCGTCCGTTCAAGTTTCTTCGACGCCAAAGTGGATGAGAACGAAGGCACGATTATCCGCCGGCTGACTGACCAGGAGGTCTTGGTAACGCTCAACGTGGCGGAAGGCGCTATTGCTAACCTGGCGGCTGCTATACCTGGCAGCGACCTCACCGGCGCCGTCCTCACCGTCGGCGGGAGTGCTCTACAGGCTCACCGCCTTACCCTCAAGGGAATCAACCCCGCCGGGTATCCGCGTGTCATCATCCTCACGTCAGTAAACCCGACCGGTGAAGTGACTACCCCTTATAAAAAGGGCGAGGTTACTGTCGTCCCGATGCAGTTCTCGGCGCTGGTAGCCGATGCCGGGACGTTCGGCACTGTCCTGGACGCGGCGGCCGTCGCCCCTACACTGTTAGTCGGGGCCAGCACCAAGAGCAACGCCGCAGGGACAATCATCGAGGCCAAGTTCTCTGCGAACATGGCTACTCCGGTCGGCAAACACCTGGAGTTCTGGTTTACGGAGGCCGACTTTGGGAGTGTCCGAGCTTTCAGCGCAGCCGCTCTAAACGCCGACATTACCATCATCAACCTGACAGTAAGCGGTGTAGCCATCACCGCCGGGAAGGCCCTGGCCTTGTACTACAGGCTAGGGTCAGTCACGTCGGCGGCTGTCGGTGTGCTGGCCTCATTCACCGCCCAGGCAGTAGTTGCCAGACCATAGAACAGAAAGGGGAGAGAATGGAAAGAACGGAAGAGGACAAACTCACTCAATCGCCAATCACGGTATCACTGGGGGGCAGGGATTATCAAGTCCGCCCCCTGGTGATCCGGGAGTCAAGAGAGTGGCGGAAGCAGCTCATTAAGGCTTTCGCTCAATTACCTCAATACATCAATGCCACCACCGACGAGCCGGAAGGATTCACCAAAGCCCTCAATGCCATGCTCGTTGAAATGCCTGATATGGTGACCGACCTCTTTTTCTCTTATGCCAAAGAACTTATCCGGGAAGAGATAGAGGGCGTCGCGACGGATGCGGAACTCTCGAAAGCCTTTGAGGAGGTGATGGCCTTCGCCTTCCCTTTAGCACAAACACTCACAAAGGTACTGGGGAAGGCCAGTCCCTAGCCTCTGCTTTTGAGTTCTTAATGGCTGAGTGGCACGTCACGCCGGATTACATCGTGACCCACTGGACAGAGGAACTTTTAGAACTGATGATAAGCAAGCTCACCGAACGCAAGACGCGGGAAGTAGAAGCCGTGAAAGGCCCGAAGAGCGTGAACCCCGTATCAAACGACCAGATAGTTTCTGATAAGGCGCTCTTCAATGAGCTTGGCGTCAAGCTAAAGGTGAATAAGGCTTAAACGGCGTCGGCTAATTTATTGTAAAGCCGTTTCCCTTCATTATCCCGGCAGGCTGACAGCGTTCTCAAAATCTTCCTGGCCTTCGCTTTATCAATCGTCCCGCTATCCAGCATCTCCTGGGCTTGCTTCTTGGCCCGGCTCTGACTCATTACGAGAATCATAGCTAACGGGACGGCAAGCAAAACCCCCAACACAACAAGCCCGATAAATATAGCGATTATCATTTCCCGACCTCCTATCCTAACCGATTATACACGTCCCGATTAACTAATTTGTCAAGAGGTGTAACGTGGCAATTTCCGTGGGAGACGCTTTACTCAAGCTCGGTGTAGATTCATCCGAGCTTGATAAGGATATGAAAAAGGCCGTTGACAAAATCAAGGGCGATATGCGGACGTTCGGCCTTGCCCTAACCGCAATCGGGGCCTCCATTACCGGGACGTTAGCCCTCGCCACCAAATCGGCCATGGAGGTGGAATCTACCAAGACCGCATTTGAGAACCTGGCCAAGTCAAACCGCCAATCGGCAGACGAGATTCTATCAGCTATGAAGGACGCCTCAAAAGGGACAATAGCGGCCAGCGATTTGATGCTCTCGGCTAACCGGGCGATGGTATTGGGAGTGGCCACTAACACCGAGCAATTCAAGACACTGATGGAGATTGCCCGGGACCGGGCCCGAGCGATGGGTCTGACCGTGACACAGGCGTTTGACAACATCGTGACCGGTATCGGCAGAGGTTCCCCCCTCATTCTGGATAACCTCGGGTTGGTTATTGATGCGGCAAAGGCTAACGAGGTTTACGCTAAATCGTTAGGTAAAACCGCCGACCAGCTAACCGAGGCCGAAAAACAGCAGGCTTTGCTTAACGAAGTCCTGAAACAGGGCCAATCCTCAATAGATAAATCCGCTCAGGCCACAATGACAACCTCCGAAATCTTCCAGGCGCTTAAAGCCTCAATCGGAGATTTGGTGGCCGCCATCGGCAAGAATCTTCTCCCCACTATCAAAAACCTATTCAACACTATCAAACCCCTCATAGACGGGCTAATCAAGTGGATGAAGGCCCACCCCGACCTCGCCAAAAACATCGTCATATTAACAGGTGTACTGGGCGGCCTCTTTTCTATCATCGGGCCTCTATTGCTAGCCCTCCCCGCGTTAGGAGCCGCTTTTCACGCTGCGCTTGGCCCGGTTGGGTTAGTCACGCTTGCCATTACTGCCCTGATAGTCGCCGGCACCGCCCTGTATCTCAACTGGGACAAGGTGACTAAATTCTTCAAAGATTCCTGGACTAACATCAAGCTCTTCTTCCTGGAGGGCGTTAAGTCAAACCTGGAATCCCTCTCGATGCTGACACGATTCATCCCTGGACTGAATAGAGCGGTGGAAGAAGCCAAAGCTCGTATACAGGGGATGATTGACGCCGAGAAGGTAGGCCGGGATGCCCGGGCGATGACCTCCACTATTAAGTCGGAACTGGAAAAACAGAAACAGGCCGAGCTTGATTTCCTTGCGGTAAAGAAGGGTATAGCCGCTAATGAGCTTGCCCTCGCCCGTAAAAATCACGACGCCAAGATTGACCTGCTCCAAAAAGAGTACGACGAGAAAATCAAGACCCTGAACGCCGAGACTGATTACGCAGTCAAGGCAATCCAAGACCAGATAGATGCCATTGATGCTCAAACGGATGCGGAAGAGCTGGCCATTACACGGGCCGAAGAGCAGAGGCGTCTGGCCGAACTGGAGGGCGCTTATTTATCAGCCGAAACTGCCGAAGAGAAGGCTGCGGCTAAAAAAGCCTATGAGGAATACGGGACACAGGTAGCCCGTAACGAGATATTAAGACAACGGGATGCCGAAAAGGACGCCCTCCGTGATGCGATGGACGACCTTCGCACAAGGGCGGAGGCCGAGGCCGGCAGATTAGAGAAGGAACTTGAGGCCAACAAAACCCACGAGAATAACCTGTTGACCCTGGCCGAGGAGCACGAGAAGAACGTCGCTGCAGCTCTTGGCCGGGAAGAAGAAATGCTAACCGCCTCTTTTGAAACCCGGCTGACTGACGCCGCAGTTTATCAGGCTGCCCTAGAAGCTACCCTGAAAGACGTTAATCAGACAGTGACGGTTACCACCGTCAACCGGACGGAGAGCGAGTCCTTTGCGGGTAATGCTTACGAAGCTCCCAGGGGGCAAGTCCAATATTTTGCCCAGGGGGGAATGATCACCGAACCGACCTTGCTATCAAGGCTCTCGGACATGCGCCCTTATGCCATTGCTGGGGAGCGTGGCCCGGAGCGGGTGGCCCCTGTTGCCGCTGGTTATCAGACGGCCAACATCTACATTCAGCTTGACGGGCGCACGCTGGCGCAGGTGGTAGGGCAGCCCCTGGTTGACCTGATTAGAGTCAAAACGGGAGTGAGAATCTAATGGCTAACGAGCTCAGACACAAAAATACCGACGTTGTAAATAAGCTCTCCGCTTCCGAGTGGGTGGACGTTGATACCCACCAATTCAATAACCAGGCCACGGGCGACTTGGCCTACGCACCATCAGCAACGCAGATTAGCCGGTTTCCGATTGGCGCTAACGGGAAGATTCTGTCCGTGGCTTCTGGTTTACCTGCATGGGTAGTGCCTGGAGCTTTAGGGGCTTCGGCTTATGTTATCGCCAACGACGCGCCTGCTGCTATCAAGACGTGGGCGACTATATTACAGACGGCGGGGTTTCCGGTGTGGGGCTGTGACGGGACGGCAGATGATGTTCAGATTCAGGCGGCGATAACTGCTGCTGCTGCAGGTAACGGCGGAATCGTACAACTATCTGACGGGAGGTTTACGCTGAGCGCTCCATTGGTTCTCGCCAGCAATGTATGGCTCAGGGGCAATGGTGCGGACAAAGACATAACCTTCTACGTTACGCCGCCCAGCCCGCTACCGAGACTTAACAATGGTACTGTCCTGTTTATAGATACTGCTGCAATGAATGCCATCAACATAGCAGGAGAATTGCAAAGTGCCTACCTATCCGATTTCAGTATTGACTTCAACAACGGGCTAGCCTCGACAGGCCACGGTATCAACCAAACAGCATTGTTAAACGGGTTAGGACTGACCCAATTCAACTTCAAGAACATACTAGCCAACAATGTGGACAAAGACCACTATTCACTGTATATGGAAACTCCTTGCCTAGGCAGAATCGAGGACTTCTATTCGTACGGTGGCGGTTATATCAAGATAGTGTTAACAGATACGAATGGTCTTTACGGCAGCCAATTCAACGCCGGTAATATCCAGTTCGACAACTGCTTTGCGTACGTTACAACGGCGACAATGACCGTTCCTCCTGTGATGATGGGGTGGTCAACCGCCTCGGCGGGGATTCTGAATCTGATGCAATTCAACCGATTCCAAGTCAATGCCACACTGCCCGCTGGTACTGACGGAATGCAACTAACTCACGTCTGGTACACCGGGTTTTACAACCTTGACCTTGAAATAGCAGGGTCTACTAAAGTTGTCGCACTAAACAATTCACAGGAGGTTGCGTTCTTCAATCCCCTAGTAGGCGGGGGTGGTGAAAAATTCGAAGCGGTTTCGAGCTTAGTAAAAGCGTATGGCGGACGGTGGGGGTTGGTGCTTTACGATGACAACCAATATAGCGTTTATGACGGAATCTACTTAAATTCCCTGCATGCCGGCAGCTCCGCTAAACCAACACATAGTGTAATAAACAGTCTTAGGTCGGAGAACTCCGGCACCGCCACTATCCTTGATACCACAACCTCTATCAAAGTTACTCACGGGCTGGCCGCTGTGCCGACCAGAGTGATTATCACGTTAACTACCAGTCTCGGTGACGCCACGGAAATCTACGTCAGCAATAAAGATATTGATTCCGATGGGTTAAAATTCCAGGTTGATGTTGACCTAGACCCTGGGGCAAATGTCTCCTTCGACTGGCGCGCTCAGGTAGGTGAAGGCTAATGTCCCCTTTTCCTTACACTTTCCCAATTGAGTTCGGGGTAAACCCGTCTTGTGTCGTTTTAATTGACGGGGACTTGCCTCAAATCCTGCGTGGTTCTTTGTCCATTGACAAGCGGATTGAGGAACGCTCTACCGCCTCTTTTACCCTGGTAGATGCGGCCGGGACGGAATCCTATGCCCGGGGCCAGCCCGTATATATCTACGACCTTGAGGACAACTTAATCTTCGCCGGATTCATTGATAACCCGGGGAAAACACGGATGGCCCCCGGCTCCGGGCTGCTGCACGAAATATCCTGCATGGACAACCACTACCTGGCCGATAAACGACTCGTCATCCGCTCTTACGCCAACCAGACGGCGGGCTATATCGTTAACGAGCTGCTCACCGACTACCTGGCCGGTGAAGGCATCACGGCAGGGGAAATCCAGGACGGACCCACCATCCAGTCGGCGGTATTCAACTACGTCAAGGCTAGCGAAGCTCTCGACGCCTTGAAGGAACTATCCGGCTTCACCTGGTATATTGACGAAAACAAAGATCTATACTTTGTTGACCGTTCTACCTACACGGCCCCCTGGCAACTGGACTGGGTGAATCATAGAGCGTTAAAGGGCAGCTCCCACCTATCAACCGGAAATCCTTTGTACCGCAACCGCCAATACATCAGAGGCGGGAAAGGACTTACATCTCTTCAAACGCTTCATTTCACCGGGGACGGAGTGTTGCAGTCCTTCATTCTAGGCTATCCACTAGCGCTGGAACCAACTATCACCGAAGATGCCGCCGCTATGACAGTAGGTATCAAGGGTATCGAAACGGGCTTTGACTACTACTGGAACAAGGGCGATAACTCAATCTACGCCGATACTGCCCCAGGGGTAGGGGTAGACGTTGAAGTCCAATATTACGGACAGTATCCGCTAATTACTCTGTCGGTAGATGCGGCCGGGCAGGTAGCAAGGCAGGCCATTGAAGGCGGGACGGGTTACGTCGAGGATATCGTAACAGAATCACAACACGAGACGGCGGAGGCCGTCCAGGAATCAGCTAGTGCCAAGCTCACCGTATACTGCCAGGAAGCCGAGAAGTTCACCTACCAAACTCACACGTCAGGACTAGCCCCCGGCCAGCTACAGGAAATCACCTATGCACCCTTCGGATTCGCCGCTCACGAAATGCTAATTGAGTCCATCCATATCACGGCAGAGGGGGGATTAGTTACTTGCGATGTGAGCTGTGTCACCGGGCCGACTATGGGGAGCTGGGCGAAGTTCTTCTCGAATATCCTTACCCGCCAGGACAAGACGCTACAGGTGGGGGATTCGTTGCTATTGGCGCTCTTGGAGCAGGCTGAAACAGTAGCTATCGCCGAATCAGACAACATCGAGACGGATGACTTCTCGGGCGGGATTGTCAACAGGTGGATTGCCTTACCCCCCACGCAAGGGGCAGGGCATAACGTAGAACACGAGCTGGTGGCGATTGCCGAAACCCCGAACTTGGTAGACCACGACACGGAAGATTACGAGTGGGACGACGGCTGCGAGTGGGATTTCGCTACCTGGGCGTGATAGGAGAACGTATGAAGACCAAAAAGAACGAATCTATTAAGCTCATCGGGCGGTGGAAACTCACCGCCCGCAATCGTTTTACGGGTGAGGTAATCACTAAAGAGGGCGGGAACCTCGTTACCACAGTAGGAAAACAATTAGTCGGGGATATGCTGATTGACAGAACGGGCTATGATACCGGCCTGACCTACTGCGCCATCGGCTCTGACAATACCGCCCCGGCCATAACGGATACTACCCTCACTGTAGAGGAAGCCCGCAAAGCGATTACCTCTAGAACTAGGGCGGGTAACGATATCACCCTGTCCACCTTTTTCACTGCGGCGGAGGCGACTTATGCCATTGAAGAGGCTGGGGTGTTCGGACATTCTACGGCTTCGGCTGCTGCGGATAGCGGCGTGCTGGCCTCACATTTCCTCGTTAGCTTTGATAACACCGGGGGGTTATACGATATCACCGTTCAGCTCACGTGGACGATAGGCTAGAGGTGAATTATGGCGATTGCAACAGGTAATCAGATACTAGCGGCGGATGTGGCCCTAGGAGCTAATATGCCGTCTGGCTCAATTATTATCTGGACGGGCACTATCGCCAACATCCCGGCCGGGTGGCTGATATGCGACGGCAACAACTCTACCCCTAACCTGCTGGCGAAATTCCTGGAAGGGGTGGCAACGGCGGGAACTGACCCAGGGACTACAGGGGGGAATGTCAGCCATACGCATACACTACCGGACGGCGGGACTATTACCTCAACCGGGACAGGCACTTACCTGATGAACCCCTTAACCTCTGGCAGCACCGACGGCCGCCCGCCGTTCTACGACGCAGCCTTTATCATGAAGTCTTAAATCGAGGTGGGCTTTGATTATTAAATGCTTTCGCTGCGGTAAGGACATTGACTCCCCCGGAATCAAGGGCAAGAGGGTAGGCGGCAAGGTAGAGACCTACTTCAACGCCGACTACGTAATGGCCGAAGATACCCAGGCGGACGAGGAACGAGCGGCTTATGAGGCCGTCAAACATACCGAGACGACCTTAAAAAAGAAGGACAAGGGCGAGCCGATTGACGAGAACGAATACGAGCGTGTGCCAATCGTCAGCCCCGGCCATGTAGCAATCGGCCAGGATAACGTCATCCGGGTGGAAGTTGTCAAGAAGATGGCGCGAGTCCAGAAAACTGGAATCGTCTGCCCGGACTGTTACAGACCGACAGACACGGTAATCTGGGGCGCTCACAAGGCGGTGTGATATGTC
>JAQTRN010000027.1 GCA_028711795.1 Dehalococcoidales bacterium
ATGTCGTTAATGTACTGCATGAAGCGACTATAGCCGCTTCGGTAATAACTTTCCACATAGATTTGCTTCACTCAGACTCCCCATCTTCACCTCCCAGAGAGTCCAATATGTTTCTGAACTTTTGCATTCTAACCAGACTTGATAATGACAGGTGCGTGGATACAAAGCACGGACAACGAGACCTTAAGAGCAAGTCTGATTCCCAGAGTCAACTATTGCGAGCGACCTCTGACTGCGTTATGATACACACGGAATCACACGCTCAAGGCAAACACAATGATACTGCGGCGATGGCGCACCCTAGCGACCCTCTTTAGCATCATCGTAATGCTATTCGTATTCCCAGGCTGTGCCAGCAAGGACCAGTCTGTAACAATCCTCTCCGTTGCTTCCGGGAGTATATCGATAGCGAAACCCGGCTCCACCAAACTGGCTAATGGTGTTGCCGGCATGACACTCGGACCCGGCGACATAATACAGGCCGGTGATAATTCCACTGCCGTAATCACTTTCTTCGATGGCAGCACTATTGAACTGAAAGCAGACACTCATATAGAGGTGATATCCCTTGACACGGCGAGTTCGGGTTCCACAACGATACTGCTGAAACAGCAGTTAGGTAAGACCATCAGTCGTGTCACTAAACTGGTTGACTCAAAGTCCCGCTACGAGATTGAAACCCCGGCCGCTGCAGCTACCGTAAGGGGCAGCGTCATGCTCGTCGATGTAGCACCAGACGGGACCACACACGTCGGTAATCAGGAAGGTAAAATCAGCGTAATTGCCCAGGGAGTAGAAGTCATAATCCCCGAATGGAATATCAGTACCGTACTGCCCGGAGCCCCGCCTGGCGAACCACAGCCAATATCAGAGCAGATGCGTGACCCCCGGGAGGATGTATTTGATAGAAACGGCAACCCGGTGAATGGCTACGAGTATCTTGACATTGCCAGCGTCAGCGCATCTTTCGAGAATGGGCATCACGTTTTTACAGTTGTGGTGAACGGCCTTGTCCCGGGCGCAGTCGAAGCACCGTCAATACTAGAGTGGGATATCATGGTAGATTCCGACAATGATGTGAGCACAGGCTGGCAATCCCCTCTACTTTTCAATGACATCGGCGTCGACTATTATGTCTCACTAAGCCTTTATGGTTCCAAATTCTCAGTGAACGCACAGGAGATTACAAAGCGCCCGGAGCCATACTCGAAGAACCTGAAGTACTCTACCAGTGAGAGCGCAGTAGAAATTAGCTTCACTCCGGGCACTATTGGCAACACCTCTGACTTCCGCTACATCGTTCTTACCCGGAAATATGGGAAAATCGCAGACGCGAATACTTTAGTCTCTGCTGACAAATTGCCGAATCAGGGTCACTTAGCTTATGCTTCAACGGGGCGCTGAGTTGAGGCACATATTTCTTTCGCTAATCAGCCGATGACCCGGAATACTTCCACGGGCACTGCCTTGCCCTTAAAGGTGTGAGGGCCCAGGCTCTCGCATTTAACGGTTTGGGACACCCTCCGTTGCGTTTCCGGCCCTATCCAGATCTGGTCGCCCGGCGCCGCACTGCAAATTCGCGAGGCCAGGTTAACGGCGTCACCCACCACGGTATATTCGGCGCGGCCGAGTGAGCCAACGTGCCCGGCGACGGCCGATCCGGTGTTAACGCCAATGCCGAACTCGACATGCGGAAGACCAGGGCTATTCTGCCTCAACTCAGCAATCTTCTGCTGGGTTTCAGAGGCGGTTTTCACCGCCAGTTCGGCGTGTTCCGGCTGAATCTGCGGAGCGTTCCAGACAGCCATGACGTTATCACCAGCGAATTTATTGACAATACCTTTGTTCTCAATCACGGTATCGACCACAACTGATAAATAGGTGTTAAGGACACGCACCGTGTCCTCGGGAGGTAATTGCTCCGTCATCTGGGTAAAGTTGCGGATGTCAGCGAACAGTATGGACACTTCCCTTACCTCACCTCCGAGGTCGAGCTTGCCGGTATCTGCCAGTTGGACTACCTGTCTGGCTACCTCCGGTGAGACGTAGCGGCCGAACAATTCTTTAACGAAGCGCTTATCTCTCTGTTCGATGATGACGATATAGAGCATATTACCAAAGTAGAGCACAGCCGCCAGCAGCATGGGGTAGACAACACCCAGCAAGTAGCCCCGGTCAAAAGCCACCGAGCTAGCTACCAGAATGGCAATGAGCAGACCCAAAGTGACCCCGGTCCCTTTGGCCAGGTCCTTCAAATTCCACGTTCCACACAGGGGCAGCAAGAGTGCGCTAATAGCTACGACCAATAATAGGGTGACTATGGCTATACCATCACCGGTATCTATCAGGAACCGCTGGGTCAGAATAGTGTCTATAGCTGCGGCGTGAATCCAGACTCCGGAGACTTCGCCAGTCGCCGTAGGTATCAACCAGGTATCCATGGCCCCGGTAGCCGTCATCCCAATCAGGACGAGCTTATTCTTGACGACCTCCGGCGGGAAATTACCACTGATTACGTCACCGTAGGAAAGATAAGGTCGTTCCTCTGGTGCCCCCGAGTAGTCCACGCGAAGGGAATAGGCTTCATCCGCCGGTATATCCCGGCCCAACTGATGTAGTCTACCATTGTCTATCGAATAGTCATTAGCCGGTAGGGTCGGAAACATGACCTGAAGCGCGGCGATGGATAGGGCGGGATACACGTTGGCAGCGTCATCTCTTATCAGTAATGGCAACCGCCGTACTTTACCGTCTGGGTCGGGGATGACGTTGGCCTGTCCCAGACCGCTGGCGGCTTCCCGTAGAGAGGGGGTCGGTAACAGTATATCTCCATAGGTAACGCCGGACGTGGTCCCCGAATGTGGCTCCATAGCCGTCGCTGCCAGGACCACATTGCCGGCGCCGGTTATCGCTTCGATAAAGGGAGCATCATTCTGGGACGTATCGGCAAAAACAACATCAAAAGCAATCACCTTAGCGCCAGCTTCCTTTAGATTGGTGACTGCCTGGGCATGAAGGGTACGCGGCCACTCAGACCACTTGCCATATGTCGCCAGAGTATCATCGTCAATACCGACGACAACGATATTGGGTGAGGGCGTTCCGGCTATGAAAAACTGGTCCGATGCCCACAGGTTCAGGTTGTAGAAGGGCTTGACCAATACTATCAATAAAATGAGAAGGCAACCTACGGCACTGATAACCAGTGTCTGAGAGACACGCCGACTGGACCTTTTGGTCTTACCGCGCTTGCGTCCTCGGCCAGATGTTAACACGTCTGATAATAATGCCCCTTCCTGATACGAAAGCAGAACCGATTATTGGGTAGTGATAACCTCCCTGCTATCCCTGAATAGCCGGTGCGGGCCCAACTTCAGTCCCCGCGTTTCCCCAAATCAAAATGCTCACGGAGAGCAGGTTATCTTGGAGGAGGCAAGCCCGGCTCAGATGGTTCGGGAGTACTCTCCACTGAAACAGAGGTGGAGCTTTGCACAGTCACAGTCTGGGACGAAACATCGGTCGTCGTGACTGTAACCATGCAGACCAGAGGATGGGTATCCCCTAACTTGACAAGGTAGCTGGACCGGAACAACCACTCCTCGCCGACGTCCAGCTTACCGTTACTATTGGAGTCTCCACTCTCGTATTTAGTCGTACCCGTCCGGCTATCAATCACGGTGACGTCTGACAGCGCCGTGTTCCCGGTATTTAAGACACGGTAAGTATAGATCACCGTGTCACCAACACGGACGATTGCTGGTTCAGCGATACTGCTCAGGCTAAAGGCCGCTACATTAACGGTACCGCCGCCACCACCTCCGCCTCCTCCACCACCAGACACGTACTGACCTCCAGTCCATGGTACCGGGGCACTCGGGGTCTGTCCCGGAGTGACTGTCGATTGCATGCCTTCCGGTATCTGGAGTGTGACACCCTGGGCAGTCACCCACACAGAGCCCTGCTCGTTGGCTACAGTTGTCATACCATTGGCGTCGACCATGACGTGCATGATACTGCCCCGGACCGCCGCCACGGCGGCCGGAGTCTCAACTTCGTAACGTGATTCCGCATCAACCAGCTTAGTCACACGACTCACGGTCTTACCTATATTCTGCTTGAGCCTGATAGTCGTTGACTGCGTGGTCGGTGCGATACCAAGGGCACTCATTTCAACCTCGGTGTTTGCCTCGAGCTCAATGGTAGTCCCTTCGAAGAAGGTAACCTCAACTCTGGAGGCGGCTCCGGCTTTAATCAGGTCTTTGATATCCAGGGACATTCCGGGTTTCACTTCCAGCCACTGGCTTGAACCGGACTTCATCACGTACGCAACACCTTGCGTCAGCGAGACGACAGTGAGTGGAGTTGGGTTTTCGCTTAACGGTGGGGAGGATGGGGGCGATGACACGGGTGCCGGTGTGATGATTTCCGATGTTGGTTTAGGCGTGGTCGTCAGTGGGAGAGATGATTCCTGAGATGGCGTCGTTGTCTCGGGCATAACCGGCGGTTCGGCAGCCGGACTGCGACCAGTGCAGGCCCCAATAGTTCCAGTCGCGAGCAGAAGCACCACCAGAATACAGAATATAGCCCGGCGCATCGGCTTCCACCCTATCTAATCTACTGTCTGGGAGTCTGCCAGACTGGCAAACTCGGTCTCTCACACAGTGGCTGAGAACCACGACTGCCCGAGAAAAGCACATCTCAGTACTTTCGTAGCATGGTAAGTATAAGACTAGTACTTTCGGATGTCAATATAATGAATCAGTTTGATTCTGGCACACCCGGCGAGACAGGACCTTATTAGACCGTTGAGTCGGCTGTGAAAGGACTAGAGTGTCAGAATGTCCCCTTCAGTTACACACCGGATAGTTGTGCCAATCTGCTGTTCAACCAGCCCAATCTCCTGGCGTATCTCTGACTCTAACCGTGGGGACATGTGTACCACGGCGACCCGTGGCAGGTAGCCCTTAACGCGCTGGAACTGAATTAGTTCGACCATCAGCGTCCTGGGGCACAGGTGTTCGGCGTTCCTGGCGATATCTTCGAACCGGTTAGGCATAGTAGTCTCAATGATGAGCAGTTGTGGATTCACCTCTGACCAGATATCAGCCAGGCCGGGCCCGGTGTCACCGGTATAGAAGACTTCTCCTCCGTCCCCGGAGATAGCGAACCCGATAGCCCCCCGGGGATGCTGTACCGGTTTCGCTGTCACCTTATAGCCTTCCAGAACCAGCGATTCGTGCGGTCTTAATGGTACTAGTTCAACAACCGGTCTTTTCAGGAAAGAGTCTTCACTGGCAAACTCAGGATAGATGATACCATCCATTAAATGAGAGGAAAGTATCTCTAACGTCTCCGGAGCGGAAACGACTCTTATGGTCCGGCCCATGTTGCCGAAAGCGAAAGTAGGGACGGCTCTAATGTGGTCATAGTGTCCATGACTGACCAGGACCGTCCCGATTTCTTTCTGTTCGTCCAGGGTTAGCTCAGAGGTGAGGCTGCCGGCATCTACGGCTAAGCTCGTCCCAACAAGAAAACTGGCTAATCTGGTTTTCTTCGATTCCGTATTATGTGTTCCCAAGAACCGTATCTGCACTTGAGTTCCTCGAGATAACTCCGTGGAGGTTGTTGTGGTTGATCACCGACTAGTGTTTTTCGAATTCCTGTGACAGATTAAGCTTCTCTTCCGGGGTAGTCATGACTATCAGATTATCAGATTCCCCGATGAGAGAGTCTTCGGTTGGGTTGAAGACCCACCCATGCGCGGTCTGGACCGCCAGGAGTAATAAGTTCGGGAACCGTTTCAGGTCAAGACTGGAGATAGTCTTCCCGGTGAACCTGGCCGGGATAGCTACTTCTTCGACTCGCAGGTTCTTATCTTTATCCCGCAACATAATGTCCAGAAAAGACACCACCGTGGGCCGGATCATGACCGAGGCCATCCTGAGCCCACCAATCATCGTCGGTGAGACCACTGCATCGGCGCCAACCTTTTCCATCTTCCCACTGTTGGCCGTATCGTCACATCTGACGACTACCCGGACCTGCGGATTGACCTGTTTGGCCGTCAGAGTTATTATCAGGTTCTGGTTGTCATCGCCGCTAACGGCAAACAGTCCCCTGGCATGTTTGATACCTGCTTTCAAAAGTGTATCAACTTCGGTGGCATCGCCTTCTATGAAAATACCATCTTTTATCAGCTTCATGTTTTTCGCCGAAATCTCCTCAGAAATGTCCACGATGACTACCGGCTGCTTGACGGCCTGAAGTTCACTGGCGATGTGTAAACCTACCGCCCCGATGCCACAAATAATGTAGTGGTCCTTCAGTCTACTGGCAGTTCTTTCCATCCTTATCCTCCGAAAAGACTGAGTCAGTTGTCCTTCCACCAGAAGGGCGGTGATATTGGTAGCCGCGTAGGCAAGGACGCCGATACCAGCCACGGCAATCAGCATGGTGAAGACCCGGCCACCGGGACTGGCTGACAGGTCGATGATCTCGGCATAACCGATGGTGGCCACGGTGATGAACGTCATGTACAATGCGTCCAGCAGCGATGTCTGCCCGCCACTGATCAGCCAGTAGCCGACTGTGCCGATTAAGAAGACGAATAGTAGAGTAGCCCCCGCCCAGAATAATTTTCGGTACACTCCTGCCTCCCCGGGACAGCAGTCTCCACATTCTAGTCCAGAATAATCAGACAGACAAGACGTCGTTATTCTATCACAGAAGCTGGCAAGGTGTGCGGTCGACCCGATAATCGCTAGCTTACGTGGGCTCCAGACGAAGATAGCAGCAATGGAGCTCTCTCAGGCGCACCTTTTTGCGGCACTCCGCTATTTGACGTTCTGGGAGATAAAGGCACTCACCTGATTGATCGGTATCGCCAGGTTAATATCTTCGAAGTCCTGGCGTGGTGGTGTAATCCCCGCGGTGAGAATACCTATCATCCGACCACTTAATGTGACCAGACAACCGCCGCTACTGCCGGGATTGATCGGGCTATCGGTTTGAATATAGTCAGAACCGGAATATGTCCGTAAGGCGGAAACAATACCGATAGTAAACGTTGCCGGGCCCGGAAGATCTGTGCCCAGAGGGAAACCGCCGGTCATGACAGGCTCGCCTACCACGACGTCGGCCATCGTACCCAGGGACATTACGGGAAAATCGGCACGGCTGGTAGTGAGTTTGATAATAGCCAGGTCCTGATTCGCATCAGACGCCACCACGGTAGCATCGAGGGTTGTCCCGTCCTTGAGGGTTACCTTGATACTCTGCCCGCCTTCGATGACGTGAGCGTTAGTGATGACGTAGCCGCGGTTATCAATTATGGAGCCGGAGCCCGAATCCAGACCACCGGCCACAGTCACATCAATTCTAACGATCGCCGGTTCTACCCGGGGGACAACACTGGCGAATGAGCCCGCAGAAACAGTCGAGTCCCCAGAAGGCCCCAGCGATCCGGTAACATTACCGACGTCGAGCGTCTGCCCGCTAGACAGCGTCAGGACCAGATGTCCGTTACTATTAATTGAGGCATTGGTGATACCCACACCAACTTCCCCGGCTGGTCCTTGAGGCCCCGCAGGGCCCCGGGCTCCACCGGTACCGACGCAGCCGGCCATTATCAAAACGATAATCGCCACCACAACGAGTGCCCCGGTCAATTTACTCAATATTCTCATACGCCTGCCCCCCTTTCATACTGTTACCTACTTCCATTCTATTCCCCAAACTAAATGACCGCTACCCCAGCACCGAAATACTCTTGAATATTCGACATGAACAGTCTATCCTGAGAGAGGAATGGACTAACCGCCTGATCGGAGGATAGTTTCAAAGTGAGCGTCTTTAAAAGGGTGATGCTTGGCCTGCTGAGTTTCTTGCTTATCCTGCCGCTATGCCTCTTCGGGCCCGTCTTGACTGTGAACAGCACGGCGCTGAGCCCTGAATTCGTCACTACGGAGCTAAACAAGCTCGATATGACCGCGCTGGTAAATGAGATTACTAGCCAGTCACCTCCTGACCCTAATCTCCCACCGGAGTTGTGGTCGCCCGCAATCATCGCCAAAGTTGAGCCATTAATCAAAGAGAAGATGGGAATAGCTATCCACTCTGTCTATGATTACCTGCTGGGGAAGACGGCCAACCCGAACCTGGCCCAAATACTCGGCGATTCCATCCTGAACAAAGACTTGATTACTACAGTAGCTAACGAGATTGACATTACCACCTCGGTCGGAGATTTCCTGAAGCAAAAGATAAACGAACAGGCCCCGCCGGAACAAAAGTATCTAGTAAACTATATCGATAGCGCTATCCTCAAACTTGAACCCTGGGCAATGGAACAGATTGCCATAGCCGCTGACCCCGTAGTAGCCTATTTATTGGGCAGAAGACAGAGCCTGAATGTGGTCATTTCGCTGGGACCGGCCATCACCATTGTGGAAGACACTATGAGACAGGCATTCCTAGCGTCCCCACCCCCAGAGCTAGCCAATTTGCCACCGAACACACTGGAACAGCATTTTAACCAGGATTTCCGCCAGGCAACCCAGAATATCCCATCGTCTGTGAGTTTAGATGAGACAGCGCTTCGCGACCTGTCCCGGGAGATCGCTACCGTGATACAGGAAGCCGAAAGAAGGCTTACCGAAGCCAGACAATATGTCGGCTACTTCCGTTCAGGCTATATCCTGCTAATTGTCCTGATAGCGCTGTTGATACTGGGCATCATCCTGGTCAGCCATCAGATAAACACCTCCGCCATCATACTGGGCATTATTTTTCTGGTTGGCGGCGCTATCCAGATGGCCGGCTTTTTCCTGACGAAGAATTTCATATCCGGGCAGTTACCACCCTCCCCGGATATGCCAGCGGCCCTCTGGCCATGGCTGCCACAGGTATTCAACGACGCTCTGAAACCGCTGCTGATATTCGGAATCGGCCTGCTGGTCATGGGGGTAGTCCTGGTGGTGTTCTCCCTGGTCTATAAACCCCACCCAGCTTCAGCCTGAGACGGTCGCTCCGGTTGCTCACCGTCAACTGGCGGTGGTATAATGGCCGACATGAAACTAAGTCGTGAAGAAGTATTGCATGTTGCCCTGCTGGCGCGGCTGGGGTTAAGAGATCGGAAGAGCA
>JAQTRN010000028.1 GCA_028711795.1 Dehalococcoidales bacterium
GGGGGATGCGTATAGCTTTAGTCAGCCGAGACAGCCATAAATGGGTTTTTTGCCTTCCACCATGGCACGTAAAAATCAAAACTGGAATCAATTTCGAGGGAAACAAGCAGATTAGATTTAGGTAAGGGGAGGCGAGGCATGAAATTAGCAGTTATAGGTCTGGGACAATGTGGCGGGAGGATTGCGGATGAGTTCGCCCGCTTGAACCAGCGGACACATGCCCTGCGCGGACTGGATGTCATCACCACCTCCCTGGCCGTTAATACGGATATTGCCGACTTAAGCGGACTGAGCCGGATAAAGCCTGACAACCAGCATAGAATCGTTATCGGTGGCAGTAAGACCGGTGGTCACGGCGTGGGTAAAATCAATGAACTCGGCGCCGAGGTAGCCAGGGAAGATGCCAGCAAAGTTATAGAGGCGCTAAAAATTGCCCCGCGGCTTCAAGAAACTGATGCCTTCTTACTGGTGGCAAGCGCGGCCGGCGGCACCGGTTCCGGCTCGATATCTATTGTTTCACAGTACGTGAAAGATTGCTTCATGGATAAACCGGTATACAACCTTATCGTCCTGCCCTTCGAACATGAAGAGGCTACCGAACAAAGGACCATATATAACGTGGCTACCTGCCTTAAATCAAGCTATCTGGTGGCGGACGCCATATTTCTGGTGGATAATCAAAGGTTTATCCAGAAACACGTCCCCGCCCGACGTAACCTGGCCGAAATAAATGCCCTGATTGTCGAACCATTTTACAACCTGCTGTGTGCCGGCGAAGAAAAGCACAGCCGGTATATCGGGGCAAAAACGCTCGATACCGGGGACATCATACAGACACTGTCGGGATGGACGGCAATAGGCCACGGTAAAGCCAGAAAACCGCTATTCAGTTCACTCGGCAGGGACTCCCGGGATTTCAGGAATCAAGCTTTTGAGACGCACCGGGGTATCCAGGTATTGGCTGAAGCCATAAGTTCGTTATCGCTCAAGTGTAAGTTTATCGATTCCAGGAGAGCCCTGTATCTGGTCTCGGCATCGGCTAAAGAGATTAACCTGAACCTGATTAAAGAACTAAGCTCCCACCTGAAGAGCCTGGCGCCGAAGGCTTCGGTCAGGAGCGGCGATTACCCCCGGGAAAAGGGCTTGATGGATGTTACGGTAATCCTGTCCCAGCTTGGCGAGGTCGAGAAGGTCAGGAGCTATTTTACCAAAGCCATCAAACTCATCTCGGCGGGCAGCACCCGGCGAGATGGAGTATCGGACGAACCGGAGGAAGTCGATTTCTCCATAAAGTATATTCCATCGCTGTTAAGTTAGCCGGGGACTGTTGGTACGCAGTACGATATGACCGGTATTACGGCTAAAGCAGGTGACCCAGTAAAATCCGCAAGCCGATGGCGATGAGGATTATCCCGCCGATTAGTTCCGCCCGTTTACCAATCAATTGGCCCGATTTCCGGCCGATGACGAAGCCGGTCATGGAGACCAGAAAAGCGACGGCACCGATGATAAGACTGGCGCTTAATATGTTAACCCTCAGGAAGGCGAAAGACAGTCCCACGGCCAGGGCATCCATACTGGTGGCGAGGGATAGTATCAGCAGCACGAAGCCCCGGGTATTATCTACCTCTCTGGCTTCCTCATGGCCCCGTTTCCTTGACTCCCATAACATTCTCCCCCCGATAAGAGCCAGCAGGATAAAAGCCACCCAGTGGTCATATTTACCGATAAGTTCGACGACCGTTGTCCCGGCTTTCCACCCCAGTGCCGTCATTATAGCCTGAAACAATCCGAATGACGAGGAGACGCGCCACCTGTCCAGTAAAGAATGGTCTCGTTTCGAGATACTGCTGCTCACGGCAACGGCAAAGCAGTCTGCGGATAAGCCGAGGGCAATCGCCAGTGTCGATAGAAACTCTGCGGGAGTCATTCCGAAAAGTATATGCCATGTTCCGCCGGGTGTCAAAAACAAGGTACGGAGCGTAACGGCATGGTCGCTCCGGTACTTCTTTAGGTATAGTGAAAAACCATTACAACGGCGGATGGAAAACAGGAGCGGGATGGTCTAAAATGCAGTCAGGCGGAAATAGGCACACATTGGCGGCTTGATTCAGGTAATGAATCGCGATAAAATTTTAGCGGTAGCCCGCAAGACATAATGTTAATGAGGAACCTATTAAGGAAAACTAAGTTACTTCGAGGTCAAATGGGGATAAGCCTCATTGAGACCCTGGTAGCCGTGGCTATCCTGGCCGCCATCGGGGTGGTTTTTATGAGTGCCATGTACACCGGATACAGGAACATCGGGATAGTGGATGAACAGCAACAGGCTGAAGCCCTGGCCCGCTCCCAGTTAGAGATGATTAAGAATGCCACCTATTCGGACAGCGGGACTTATCCGGTTACCGTCAGCCTGCCGACCGGGTATTCCATATCGATTACGGTGACGTCGCCAACCATGATCGGAACGGCAGATAACTACACCTCTCTCGACGAGTTAGTGGGATATCCCGTCACCACTATTCAAGAGATAACGGTGTCCGTCTACCACGACGATAAGCACGTCCTTGCGGTAGCGTGCTACAAGGTGAAACTATGAAAGAAAAGGGATACACACTGCTGGAACTGCTGCTGGTTATTTCGATAACCGGCGTGATTGTGGCTGTTATCGGTGCCAGTATCGTGCAGATTATGCAGGGAAAAAGGGTGGATATAAGCCAGCAAGCTACTGCCCTGACCGATATCGATAGTGCTACCCAATGGCTGGTGCGGGACCTGGCCCTGGCTCAAACCACCTCACTGGTGGACGGGGCACAACCTACGTCTAACGTAACCGTAAGCTGGATTGACACGACGGCCTGGGCACTGGATGAAGGCACTACTGACCATGAAGCCAGCTACCGCATTTCAGGAACTCAGCTCCTGCGCGACTATGACGGCGAAGAGACTATCGTTGGCAGGTATATGAACAATATCAGCTTCTCCCTTGCCGGCGATACGTTTACCGTCACGCTGACCTCGCGCCCCGGGTTACAGAGCTCCGAAGTGACCAGGAGCTTTTTAATCAGCTCACGGTCTGGCCTGGATTAAAGGAGTATGATGAAAAGAGAACGCGGACAGGCTTTGATACTGGTACTGATACTGCTGGCGGTGGGTACCTTCCTGACGATTCCTTTCATACAGCAGGTATTTACTACCACTAAGAGCCGGCAGGCATTCGGGCAGGCAATTAATAATGACTACGCCGCCGAAGCCGCTATCGAATACGGGACGTGGCGGCTGAATTATGAGGACGGCTTCGCTGCCTCCCTGCCCGTGGGGGTGGAGAGCGAACCGTTTTACATCACCCTCAATGGCGTGACAGCTTCCGGTACGGTCACCGCCTCGACCACGACCGGCGAGCTCTCCGGCCAGGAACTGGCGGGACGTGCCGGGGATGATATTTTTAAAGTTACCAAGACGGTCACCGCTACCTCAGTTTATCAGACTATCGCGGCTGACGGCTTCGAGAGCCATAGCAGCTCCGGCGGCACCGGTGCCTGGCTGGGGAGCTGGACACTGTCGGGAGATTACTACTTCAGCACCGAGGGAGAACATGAAGGCAGCTACCACCTCAGGCTCCGGGGAGATGATAATCTAGTACCGGGGGACGGCCGCGCCCAGCGACAGGTTAACCTGAGCACCTCTACCGGGGCAGGTCCCTTCCTCTATTTCTGGGCACGTGTTGAGTCATTCGAGAGCGGTGACACGGCTCAACTGAAGGTCTCTACCAACGGGGTAAACTGGACCGTGCTCAAGACTTTCGACTACTATGATAGCGATAGCCAGTACCACCTGTATGAGTATGACCTGTCCAGCTACGGCACGCCCGCCAGCTTTTACCTGGCTTTCGAAACCAACCTGAGCAGTTACTACGACTATCTATACATCGATGCTATCAGTTTCAGTAATACCGTGGATGCCACCGTCATTGAGCCTGGCGTGAGCACCATCTATACCTACTACGTAACTATCCAGTGCCTGGACCCGGACGGGGGATATTTAGACCGGCTGACGGACATTCTGCCGAACCGGCTTGCCACCAGCGGTGACTACCTGCAATACATACCCGGCTCCACCTACTGGGACTCGCTAACCTATGATAGCTATGCCTTTGACGGCTTCGAGAGCGCCAGCAGCTCCGGGGGAACGGGCAGCTGGGTAGGCAACTGGGCGCTATCGGGTGATTACTCCTTCAATACTGACGGTGAGTACGCCGGCAACTACCACCTCAGGCTGCGCAGCACTACCGGCTACGCTCAGCGCCAGGCTGACGTAAGTACCCATACCGGGGCAGGCCCCTTCCTCTATTTCTGGGCGAGGTTAAGCTCCTTCGAAACTGGTGACACGGCCGTGGTCAAGGCCTCCACTAACGGTATAGACTGGCAGGTCCTGCAAACCTTCACCGACGGTGACGACGACAATATCTACCACCGGTACTCCTTCGATTTGAGCAGCGGCGAAAGCCCGTCCGTTCTTTACGTGGCTTTTGACGCTAATATGAGCAGTACCGAGGACTACTTCTATATTGATAACGTCGAGTTCAGCAGCTCCCAGGAAGCCACGGCGGAGTGGCCGGTACCGCCATTTGACCCTACCAGCATAACGGACACGGGCTCGTACAGCACCAGGCACGAGGAATTAGTCTGGGACTTCGAGGATGCCGGCTATGGCGATGTTGAGTTTGCCTACGGCGAAATCAAGACACTGACCTTCCGGGCACAGGCTGCCCTGACCACCGGCGTCTACTGCAACGAAATCCGTGCCTCGGTCAGTTCATGGGACTGGTACACCGACATCGTTAGCGGTAAGACCGCCAAGATTACGGTGGGCAACTCGACAGCGAACTGCGCCGGCGGGCTGCTGACCGTAACCAAGAGCGCTGACCCGCTCATTATCTATCCTAACGAGGAGACCACCGTCACCTACGCCATCACCATTGAAAATGTGGACACAGTGGCGATACCAATCTATCACATCGAGGACTGGCTGCCTTCTACCGGCTCGGCGGACCCTGCTGCGGCTTTTACCTATGTTGACAACTCCGCGTATGGCTATATTTTCGGCCGTTCCTACTTGCCCGTCCTCTTCTATGACGATTTTAACCGCCCTGCCAGTTATACGGTCAGCTACTGGACCGACAGCGATAACAGCAGTAGCAACGCCCAGCTCATTAATAACGAGTACAGCTCCTATGTCCGTCTGAGGAATTATGCCAGCATCACCCAGTCCAGTATCAGCACCGCCTATAATATCGGTATCGTGCTCAGCTACCGGTACGAGCGCGGCGATACCGCCGGCGGGCTGCTCAAGGCGGAGTGGAAGCCCTCTTCCAGCGGGACGTGGAACACACTGGCACAGCATTCACTCACCACCAGCTGGCAGACCGCCACCTGGAACCTGCCGTCCACCGCGGACGATACCCAAATTGATATCCGCTTCACCGGTATCGCCACCGGCTACTACCAGGACGCCCGGGTAGACACGGTGAAGGTAAGCTGCGTTAATCCGGTGAATGCGACCCCCGTCTGCATGCCGGACGATAATGAAGGCACTGACTTCTTCTACGAGACCTGGCAGAGCGACCCGCTGTACCAGCGGTGGGAGCTGAACTGGAATTTCGACTATTACCCCGGTGCGTCCGACCCCGTCTGGGGTATCGGGGGCGTCTGTGCCGGGAAACCCTATGCCGATTATGACCCCTACCTGCTGCTCCAGCCCGGTGAGATATTCGAGGTGGTCTTCCAGGCAACAGTCACCCTGTCCGCCTCGGGCTCTTATTACAACGAAGTATTCGTCAAGATAAATGAAGATGATGATGAAGAATATGATGATGATGAATGGCTTTATAGCTGGCCCGTAGCTGGAGTCACCGTGCCCCAGTACGACCTGCAGGCAGAGACATTGAGCTCGATTCTGCGTGCCGCCGCCAAGCTGAGCTCGGATGGCCGCTGGGACCGTATCTGGCACTGGTGGAAACATTAATATAGTGCCTGGCTTAACTCTGGCTGCTCTATTTCAGCGGGTATATTCACCGGTCGGGCTATGGGTATTGAGGATAGCACTATGAAATTGCTGCCGCGTGGCATAAGATGGCTTCCGGTACTGGTAATCTTAACGCCAGGCATGATTGCCGTCAGCGGCTGCGGGCAGAATGATAACCATCCCATCATCAGTAGTCTAGAGGCAGAGAAAGACTGGATGGCGCCCTCGAGCAGCTGCGAGGTCAGGTGCCTCGCCTCGGATGCCGATGGTGATAGCCTGACCTGTAACTGGTCGGCTACCGGGGGCAGCTTTTACGGAGCCGGACTGAACACTACCTGGGTAGCACCCCGTACCCCGGGCACCTATATCATCACTGCTGCCGTAACCGACGGTCGTGGTGGTGAGGCAACACAGCAATTAACGCTGGGGGTACGCAGCAACTATCCCCCGATTATCAATAGCCTGACGGCAACACCCCGCCGGGTGGCAAAGACCGATACCAGTATTCTCACCTGCGTGGCTTCCGACCCGGATAAGGACACCTTGACCTACCTCTGGACCGCGACTGGCGGGAATATCTCCGGCAGTGGCAACACCGTCAACTGGACATCACCCGGTAGAGAGGGCAGCTATGCTATCCGGGTCATCGTCACCGATAGCCTGGGCGACGCCAACAGTAAAGAATTACAGGTGCTGGTGACCTGCGGTTGCGGGTCAGCCGAGTGATTCAAAGATAGGGTCAGACAAGAGAGGAATGCCTGCCCCGGCGGTCACTACTTTTCGTTAAAGTAATACCAGAGGACCATAGCCAGAATTGCCACCAGCGGTGCCGCGTAGGCGCCGGCAGTGGCTAATTCATAACGGGTACCGGTAGGTAAAAATTTGACTCTGGACTGGAACAGAGACCACGAGGCAAATATACCTGCGGCGAGGATGACTATAAAACCAATCCATGTTGTCCGTTTTTGCGGCATTTTATTCTCCATGACCGCTATTGTGACTGATTATATGTTAACCTGTAGCACAAGTCAAGCTAACTGGTTTTGGGGAGCTTAAGGGAAGGGGCAGGGGATAGGTTCCCTATAAAACAAGCATCAATCAAAGAATAATTTAGCCTGATTTTGGACCGTAGTCCGCCCGACAAACCAGGGGTACACGGTACGAAAATACTATATCGATTGCTTGCCTGCTGGCTATTCGAGCGGTGATTGATGCGACCTCCGGATGATTATCAGGTACAGCGCCACCAGGGTGACGACGACTGCCACCGCGACCATCAAGTCTATTCTCAACCAGTTAACCATTGGGACCTCGGGTAAAGGCTCACTGACTACCACCAGCTCATCGGAGAGTCCACCGACTTTAACCTGATGACTGCCGGGGGCTAAGTTCGGTACGATAAACTCCGGTGTCACGACACCTTTGGCATCAACGGTTACCTCCTTGACATCCATGACGATGCCATCTATGGACAAATATAATTCGTAGCTGCCGCCGGTATCACCTTCATTAGCGATACTGACACTCACCGATACCGGCTGCCCCATACCCGCCGACGGCGGGCTGATGGTCAGGTTACTGACTCTAAAGTTCGGCGGCAGCAGTAACGGCGGCGGTGCCATTTCCGCCAGGACGACGAAATATGACGCATGATAGGCGACGCCCCGGGCTTTACCCAGCTCGAATACCGAACCGGGAGGCAGACCGAACCGTTCAAAACTACTCCCATCGGCATAGCGGGCAATAAAGGGAGGGAAGGCATTTTCCGGCAGGTTCCCCGGGTCATAGTTGATAGTGATTATTGCCGATGGGTTGAAGTTAATCTCCGAAATTTCCCTATTCTGAGTATAGCCCACCATCCGGTAAACCGGACTGAGCGCGGTCATATTTTCCGAAATTACCAGTGGCGCTTCGACTATTCTCAACTCTATCCGGCCCAGCGCTTTAGCATCAAAGCCGGTGACTCTGGTACTATTATCTACCGCCAGGGTAAAATTACCACTGTAGTCGGTCTGCCGGATAGCTGACTCTATGGTACCATTGGCACTGATGCCCACCATGGTCGTTTGGTTGTCTCCCAGGTCAACCCGCAATACCATCGGTGGCGACGTGGGCTTAGGTAGTCCTCCCCCTCCCCCTCCACCTCCACCACCCGGAGGTTCAGGTACGCCCAGGTTCTCCAGCAGATAGTTAATATTAAAGGAAATACTATCACCCTGGATATTGTTCCCGGTCTGGATGGGTAGTTCCCACTGCCAGGTGAGGTTGACCGTGCCGCCTGCTGCCAGCGGGTCGATGCGAACGTAGTTAACGCCGGTAGACGACTGGGGAAAATTCTTGATTACCACCGGCAGGGTCAGGTTGGTCTGCAAGCCCGGGCAGGAAACATTGAGCTCGAGGTAGTCGGCGAACTCACCGGGCTCACCGGTCTTAGATTCCAGGGGAGGTCCGCTGATGCTGGTAACATTGCTCGCCCAGATGGTAACAAAGCCACCCAGTGTACCCACGTTACTCAGGGTTACCGATTTGTTGCCGCTGTCACCCGGCTTGACATTGGTTATATTCCAGCTGGTAGCCCCGGTACCACCCAGTGTCAGGTCGACACTATCCGCCGCCCGGACCCTCTCCGCGGGTGAGACCGCCAGGACCGGCAGGACTATCCCGATTGCCGTAATTAAAGAAATGAGCCAGTGTTTACTCTTCATCGCCTCGCTAACCTGCGACACCTTTCCGTTTGATTAGCTCGCCGTGGATGCTGTTCAGGCAAATCCCGATGATGACCACCCCGGGGATAACCAGGGATGCCATTAGACCGGGTACCGTTTTCAGGAAAAGGACCGCATTGCCCAGCCGCGGGCAATGAAATGAAATACGCCCGACCACGTCCCGGGCAGGGGTAGTAAATGGGTCGGCAGCCTCATTAGCATCTCCCTTGGTGATGAAAACCGGGGGTGAGACCGGTTCTATCGCCATGACACGGTGGCTGATTAAGCTCTCCACTTCCCCGCTATGGTGAAAGGTAATAATATCTCCCACCACTACCGCCTGCGGGTCCACGGGACCGGTCACCACCATATCGCCGGTCATGAGCTGCGGCTCCATG
>JAQTRN010000029.1 GCA_028711795.1 Dehalococcoidales bacterium
CATAAGTCTATTTCCAGGTCCTTTCGTCCACAATCGTCTGGTGTTTTTCGGGGATAACTCCCCTGGCGACAAAATCAATTCTATCCAGCTTGAGCCGACATAAGTTCTGGAATTTCTCGCCCAACTCGGCGGCCAGTTGCTCGCGATCGGCGGCTTCGTCCTTTAGTTCGACCCTGAGGCCCATTTCGTCACGCTGTTGCTGCCGCTTGACCACTATCTGGAACCGAGAGACAGGCTCAAAACTAAGCACCACCTGTTCCGCCTGCCGGGCCACCACGAACATGCCCCGTACCTTAATGGCATCACTCGTCCGGCCGACCAGGGCCCCCAATCTGGGCGCCGTCCGTCCACAGGGGCAGGGCTCGGTGGTGTAGGATGACATATCTCCGGTACCAAAACGGACCAGGCCCCAGGCAATATTATGGACCGGGGTAACTACTATTTCGCCGACTTCTCCGGGACCAAGTTGTTTGCCTGTTTCCGGATCCACTATTTCAATAACATAGTCATCCATAAAGTGCATACCTGATTGCTGAGGACATTCATAGGCAATGGCGCCACCGGGCTCGGTGACGGCATATGCCTGGCTGGTCGTAATTCGGTAATCTGTTTCCAGCGTTTTCCGCAGCGAAAGGGGCAGCATCTCACCGGTAAACCAGGCGCGCTCTAGCGCAAAATCGTGGCGGAAGTCATGTCCCATCTCTTCCGCTTTTTTGATAACGGTCATAAGAAAGGTGGGGGTACCGACAAAGCCGGTAACCCTCAGGTCCAACATCGTCTGGAGTTGTATCTCAGTATTACCGGTGCCGATAACGACCACAGTCGCGCCGCAATCTCTCAGGGCCTCATGAAAAAGGATACCGGCGGGAGACATGTGATACGAGAAGGTGTTAACCACAATATCGCCCTTCCGGAAACCGGCGGCATAGAAAGCCCGGGCAAACCATTTGATTCGGCTCGAATGCAGCGGCTCGTAGATGGGGCCGGGAGAAATAAATATACGCTCCACATCTTCGGGAGGAACCGCCAGGAAGCCGCCATAGGGCGGCCTTCGCCGCTGCCACTCAATCAGGTCAGGTTTACGGATAATGGGCACCTTTTCCAGATCTCTAATTGTGGAGATTTGGGAGGGGACAATCCCGGCCTTCTCCAGTATCTCCCGGGCAGATGGAGCATGATAGTAGGCATGAGACACCACCTGAGACAGGCGCTGGTTCAGGTACTGCTCTCTAACCTCAGAGCGCATGGTCTCCAGATCATCAAAATACTGGCCTGACCTACCAGCGGTATTCATAGCCATCGCTTGCGCCTCTTGTAGTGCTTCACTTCGCGGTAGCTCTTTTTCGTTCCCAGAGCCGACAGCCCGATATAGAATTCTTTAACATCTTCGTTATTCTTCAAGAAGTCGGCCGTACCGTCCAGGACCACCCGGCCGTTTTCCATAACATAGCCGTAATGGGCAATATTCAGCGCGATTCTGACATTCTGCTCCACCAGTAAGACTGAAGTTTTCTGTTCCATATTAAATCGCCGGATAATGTCATATATCTCTTCAACCAGCATTGGCGCCAGCCCCAGGGATGGCTCGTCCAGCATCATCAGTTTAGGACTGGCCATCATCGCCCGGCCAATGACCAGCATCTGCTGTTCCCCGCCGGAGAGGTAACCAGCGATATTGCGCCGCAGGCTCTTCAGCCGCGGGAAATAATCATAGGTCATCTCCAGGTCTCGCTTAATCGAATGCCGTTCCTTACGATTAAAGGCGCCCACCAGCAGGTTTTCTTCGGCAGTCAAATGCTCGAATACCCGCCGCCCTTCCAAAGCCTGGACGATACCCAGCTTGCCTATCTTTTCCGGGCTCTCCCGGTCGATTCTCCGCCCATTCCATTCGATACTACCATCGGTCACTTCTCCTTCCTCAACATGGAGCAAACCGGATATCGCCTTGAGAGTGGTGCTTTTCCCGGCGCCGTTCGCCCCGAGAAGCGCGATGATAGCGCCGTCTTCGACACTCAGCGAGACGCCATGCAACACCCGGATCACGTTGAGATAAGTGACCTCGATATTATTTAACTTGAGCACACTCGGCCTTCCGGGGGTGGGAGCGCGGATGCGCTCCCACCCTTAGTGACTACTTCGCTCCGAACCAGCTGAACTCTTCGTACTTGATTAGTGGAGCTTCCGTCCAATCGGTTATCGGCATTATCTGCCCGTTAGTTACCTTACAAACCCGGAGTAGCTTGTCCAGCCGGTTATCGCCTACCGTGTATCTGACAGGACCCTGCAGTCCCTGAACATCATAGCCACTGAGTTTCTGGATACCGTTCTGTTCAATAGCGCTCCAGGCTTCAGCATCGCCTTTAGCCAGCTTGTCATAGCCGACATTATCTACCGCGTGCTGTAGAATCTGGGCGGCTATCAGAGCCGTGGTCCAGGTAGAGAGATAGTCCGTATTCCCGGAGTCCTGCGGGTTATATTGCTGACAGTAATCTTTGGCCTTAGCCAGACCGGGCACATTGTCGGTCCAGGCGGCGGTCGAAACGACGCCATAGGTGCCCTCGGCAACATCGGCCCCGGCCAGATCCACGAGGGCTTTGGTGAGGCTGGCATGGCCTAAGCCGATGGTGATGTTGGACATCTGAAGGTCACGTATATTCCGCAGGATCACCGCTGTTGGCGCCGGTGTACTCGAAATAAAGATCACATCCGGGTTCTTAGCTTTGACCCGCGTCAAGGCCTCCATCTCCGAGATAGTAGTCGAGGCGTGCTCCTCGGGGGTAAGCAGCTCAATCCCCAGCTTATCAGCCATGGCCGTAGCCCCGTCCTTGGCTCCCTTACCCGTGGGGTTATTCAATAGAAGCAAGGCCATCTTGGGCTTGCCGTACCCTTTCCAGATGTTCTTCATGTAGTAGGTAGCGAAAGCGGTCCAGTCATCCCCGTAGTCGGGTGCCTGACCATAGATATGCCTGGGTGGCCGGTAGATGATTGGGGAGGCATAAGTGGCCATCCCGGGGAATCCGGCATCGTTAGCAATCCCCATGGCGTACGACATCTCAGTCGAAGAGTGTGTCGTAAACATCAGGCAGCCCTCGTCCATGAACTCTTTGACAATAGTAACCACTTTACTCGCATCGTAGCCGCTATCGCGGTAGACCAGTTCAATGGGGTGTCCCCGGACGCCGCCCAACTCAGTATTAATGTACTTAATGGCATCCTCCAGACCATGCCGCCCCGCCAGTCCTTTATCGGCCACCGGCCCGGTTGCCGGCGTCATGGAGCCTATCTTTAGCGTCCCACCATCTTCTTCCTGACTGCAACCAGCCACAAACGGCGTCATTATGAGTATTACACTTAATAAAATTGCCAGTGGTAGCATCAATATCTTAGTTTTCACCCTTCCTCCTTGAACGTGACTATCTTTTGCCCCCTGAGCTTCCACCCGGTCATATATACATAAAGCTCATCACCTCTCTTCACCAGGCTAGTACGAGAAAGGCCATAACCGGTAAGCGGACTTAAACAGAGTCCAGCGGTGTGCCAGGCCCCGCGGCTCAAAAATCAGGAAAAGGATAATAACCAGCCCAAACACTAGAGGTGAGATACCAGCAGTAAATCCGGAAGGTAAGCCGGGCAAGGCTTTGTCCAGGGCTGGCGACAGGCGGGTGACACCTACATCGAGAAGGCGGATGAATATGGCCCCTAGAATTGGGCCCAGTGTTGTACCCAGCCCACCGATAATAATCATGCCGATGAAGAGCACTGAGCTGGAAAAGGTAAAACTCTCGCTATTGATGAAGCGCATCCAGTGCGCCAGTAACGAGCCGGCGATACCAGCGAAGAAACAACCGAAGAAAAATGCCAGGAGTTTATAGCGAAAAAGATTGATGCCCATCACTTCCGCTGCTAGATCATTATCACGAACGGCAATAAAAGCGCGGCCAACTCTGGTCCGCGCGATATTTTTGGCCAGGAACAACGTGACTATGGCAATCACCATAATGACGTAAAACTGGCTGCCTTCACTACGAAAGGTTAGATTACCAAGAGACATATAGGGCACATTCATGCCGTCGAAACCACCGGTCATTTCCGTCCAGTGGTTGATTACCCAGATAATAATCAACTGAGCGGCAATGGTAGAAATAGCCAGATAGAAACCTTTGACCCGCAGCGACGGAATACCAAAAATCATTCCGACAACGCCGGCGACAAGGCCGGACGAGATTAAGGCGAGGGGAAAAGGAACCCCGAAACGGCTGTTTAGTATGGCTGAAGTATAAGCGCCAACGGCGATGAACCCGGCGTGTCCGATTGACAACTGCCCGCAATAGCCCGTAAGTAGATTCAGTCCGGTAATGGCGATTATGGTAATACCGATAAGGTTAGCCACACTCAGCCAGTAGTTGGCCAGGTAGAGTGGCGCTGTGAAAAGGACTGCGAGGAAGACAAAAAGAAGCACCCACTGTGTCTTGGTCCGGAAGATAGCCATATCCTCAGCGTATGAGAAATTACGAGTCCCGGCTGGTAGGTCCAATCGCTATTATATCCTTTCTATGCGGTGTTCCCCGAACAAGCCGTATGGCTTGACAAACATCACGATAATGATAATGACAAAGGGGATGAGTTCCCTGACACCCGGCCAGGTCAACGGCGCCAGATAGCCACCACCCACGTTCTCGGCCAGGCCGATAATTGGCCCGGCCACGATTGCCCCCAGAAATGAATCCAGACCACCCAGTATCACTACCGAAAAAGCCTTAAACCCGGTCTGGGTCAGTCCGGGAGTGATACCGCCGATACTGGCGACCAGGACACCGCCGAACGCCGCCAGAACACAGGCCAACATCCACGAACCGGAAAATATCCGGGTTACCGGCACACCACAGGCCTGAACGGCTAGCTGGTCATCGGCGGTGGCTCTCATGGCAATACCCATTCGGTGGTACTTAAAGTAAAGCGAAAGCAGCCCGAACAGCGCCAGCGCAATGACTACCGTCCATAGCGATTCGTAAGAGATACTGGCCGTGCCGATAGATATCGGCTGCTGGGGAAAAAGCCGGGGCAAGCGGGCCAGACTCTTCGGCCAGACAATGGTGACCACACCTTCCAGAAAGAAGGAAATTCCCAGCGTCACTGTGATCAGAGACAGAATTGGCTGGGCGATAAGCGGGCGTAAAACAATCCGCTCGATGGTCCAGCCCATGGCGATAGCAAACAGCACCACTAGAGGCAACCCCAACCATATGGGGAGATTCGCCTCACTGGGGTCTAACATGGCGTAGGTAAACCAGGCTGAGATCAAGGTCAACTGCCCCAGTGCTAAATTAGCCACACCGCACGACTTCCAGACCAGGACAAAGCCCAGGGCGATTAGGGAATAGACCATCCCCACGGTGATTCCGGTCACGACAAATTGAAGAAACTCAGGCATTTTCGGTCGTTCCTTCCGATATCGTTCTTATTTTGACACTCGTAGCGACCGCACCCTTACGGCCGTCCCGGTAGGTTACCGCCGCCTCTACTTTTACCTCGCCGGACCCATTATACAGATTATTGATCAGGTCCTTATACCTGTCCTCCATAAAGCCCCGTCTCAGCTTTCTGGTCCGGGTGAGCTCGGCTTCATCCGGATCAAACTCTTTGTGCATCAGCACGAACTTCCGGACTCGGGAGGCCTCCGGCAGGTAACTGTTTACCCGCACCAGGTCCTTCCTCACCAGGTCGGCTACTTCTTCTTTCTGGGACAGATCAACAAAAGTGGTATAGGGCAACCGATTACGCTCTGCCCATTTGCCCACCATCACAAAGTCCATGTTAATTATCGCCGAGACGAAGTCTTTGTCCTTGCCGCCAATAACCATCGCGTCTTTGATATATGGGCTGAACCGGAGCCGACCCTCAATATACTGGGGAGCATATTTGATACCGGACCTGAGCTCTCCCATGTGGTCTAACCGGTCCAGAAATATGATGTGGCCTTGCTCGTCAATATTAACGGCGTCCCCAGTGCGGCACCAGCCATCGGTCAGGGCAGACACTGTTCTTGCCGGGTCTTTATGATACCCGGAAAACATGGAATCACTCCTGACCAAAAGCTCGCCGGCATCGGTAATCCTGACTTCCACGCCCAGCGCCGGCCGGCCGACGCTCTCAAATTTTATTTCGCCTTTAGCGTGTGCCGAGATATAGCCGGCTTCGGTACTGGCGTAATTCTGCCTCAATTCGATACCGATAGCATGAATCAAACGGAAAGTATCCAGACTCAATACCGAACTGCCGGTAACGGCGAACCTTACTCGACTCAGACCCAGTCTGTCCTTGAGCGGGCGGAATAGCAACGGGTGGGCCACGCTATAGCAAGCCCGCCAGAACAAGTTGGGCCGCTCGCCCCGAAAACTATAATCGGCGACCTTATAGCCCACCGGCGCCAGTAAACGATAACAAAAGCGCTTCAGGGGTCCGGCATCCATCATCTTGACCTGTATCTCGCTCACCAGACTCTCCCACTGTCGTGGGCCATATATCACGAAGGTGGGACCAGTCTCTCTTGTATCCTCGCTGATAGTCTCTGGCTCCTCCGGGAAGTTTAATCTCGCCCCGGTAAGCAAATGGGGGACAGTAGCGAAAAAGCTGTCGCCCACCCAGGCGGCCGGGAAGTTAGATATCAAATCATCTTCCCCACTCAGAGGGTACCGCGTGACGAAACCCCGTGCGGTATTGATCAACGCCCGGTGCGTCAGCATCGCTCCTTTGGGTAAACCGGTAGTCCCCGAAGTGTAATAGATAAAAGCGGTATCATCGCCGTTGCCTTTTTCTATATTCTGCTCGAACAGACCGGGATGTGACGCCTCGTATTCCCGGCCGCGGTCCAGTACCTGGGTAAAACTAATCAGAAGAGGGTCGTCGTACTTCTTCAGGCCTTTTGGGTCCCAGTAGATGATTTTCTTCAGTGACGGCAATTCGTCCTTGAGTTCCAAGAACTTGTCCGTCTGTTCCTGATCGTTGGCCAGAGCGAACTTAGCGCCGGAGTGAGATGCAATATACTTCACTTCGGATGACACCGAATCAACAAATATGCCAGTAACAATACCACCCGCAGCCTGGGCCGCAAACTCTCCCCAGAACCACTCTGGTTCGTTATCGCCGATGATACAGACCACATCGCCCGGTTCTAATCCCAGACCGATGAGGCCCAGCGAAAAATACTTAACGCTCTGGTAGTACTCCTGCCAGCTATACCGCTGCCAGATGCCGAATCTCTTCATGCACATCGCTGTCTGCGAAGGCCATTTTGCGCTATTGTACCTGACGATCTGCGGCAGGGTCTCCAGCTTAACTGTACGCTCTAACATCATCTCCACCCGGAACAGGTTGGTTCGATAGTAATACCATATATAACAAAAATACCTCCGCCTGGGAGGTATTAGTCACGATATTAACGATTCTCTGGTGAAATCAAGGCCCCCAAGCGCATTCAACTGCGCCTGGTAAATATGAACTTGGTGCTTTCCCGTCTGCAGATGGCCACGGACCAACTATTACTCATTTTAGTGGTAGCAGTTTACCATAACACGGGAGGACTGTCAACAGCTCGAATCTGATACCGGCTCCCAAATAGATTCACCGGGGAAAACCGACGGTGATCTAAGCTCGTTTTGTCCGTCTGGTTTTGGGAATGGTACCGGTCAGCCTACCTATCTCTTCGCGGTCATGACAGAAAGCCAACAACGTTTCCGAATCAATGATTTGTCTCTGATAGAGGTCACATAGTGACTCATCGAGGCTAATCATGCCAATGTCATGAGCGGAGCGGATTACGTTAGCCAGCTGGTAGATTTTACCATCCCGGATAAGACTTCTTACAGCGGTATTGGCCATCATGATTTCGACGGCCGCTATCCGGCCGGGAATATCCACCCGAGGCACCAGCGCCTGGCAGGCAACCGCCACCAGAAGAGAGGCCAGTCGCGCCTGGGCTAGCGGTCGTTCGATGACCGGAAACATATCAACAATTCTCTCAATGGCCTGGGGAGCACTCGGAGCATGCCCGGTGGATAGGATGAGGTGGCCGGTTTCAGCGGCGGCCAGGACTCCCGCGGCTGTCTCCGAATCCCTCATCTCACCCACCATCACCACATCCGGATTCTGCCGCAGCAGGTGTCTTAATGCCTGACCAAAGGAATGGGTGTCCCTGCCCAATTGCCTCTGGGTAATGGCGCTCTTGATACTATGATGCACATATTCTATCGGGTCTTCAATGGTAACTATGTGATGGCCACCCTGCTCATTGAGGTACTGGATCATCGCCGCCAGCGTAGTGCTCTTGCCGCTATCGCTGGGGCCGGAAATCAACAACAACCCTCTTGGCTCATGGACGAATTCTTTATATATCTGTGGCAGTCCTAACTCATCAATGGTAGGAATCGTAAGGGGCAGCAATCTTATCGACAGGGTGAGGCCATTAGCCTGACGCGCCGCGTTACAGCGGAGGCGTCCGACGCCCGGTACGGAATAACCGAAGTCCAGTTCCCACTCATCCCGGAAAGCCTCTCTTTCCCTGACAGTGGCCAGCTGATCGAAGGCGGTCACCACATCTTCGACAGTCAGGGGAGCACTGCTGTTCAGCGGATTGAGTTCGCCATAGATGCGTAATAGCGGTGGGCTGCCCACGACCAATTGCAGATCGGTGGCATTCGAACTGGCAGCGGCCCTAACTAGTTCGAGAATGTCCATTCTTATCCTCGTTCCAAACGCTTAACACGCTTGGCTCACCCATTACCTAATTCGCCAGCATTAATTCGATTATATAGTTGGCCATCTCGACTGTCAACACCAGTCTGAAAACACCAATTGCGATTCAATTTCAGTTACTCTTCGCCACCGGGTCGCCGGCCGGACTGGGTTCCACCGGGATACTGGTACCCGTGGCCTTAGCAATGAGCTTGCCCTCCTGATTGGTTACGACCATCTCGGAGATGCCGACCCGCCGGCCGCTTTTGACC
>JAQTRN010000030.1 GCA_028711795.1 Dehalococcoidales bacterium
AAAGGAGAAACCGAACTCTCGGCGGAGGAGAAGCTGTTACGGGCGATTTTTGGCGAGAAAGCCAGGGAAGTTAAGGATACCTCTTTGCGGGTACCTCACGGTGAGTGGGGTAAGGTGATCAATGTCAGGGTCTTCTCGCGGGAAAATGGCGATGATTTGCCGGCGGGTGTCAGGGAATGGGTACAGGTCTGGGTCGCCCAGAAACGTAAAGTCTCCGTGGGCGATAAACTATCCGGACGACATGGCAACAAGGGCGTCGTTTCCGTCATCGCACCGGTCGAGGATATGCCTTTCCTGCCGGATGGTACACCGGTAGATATTATCCTCAATCCTATCGGGGTCCCATCCCGTATGAACATCGGCCAGGTCCTGGAGACACATCTGGGTTTTGCGGCTCAGGTACTGGGCTTTAAGGCGATTACCCCGGTTTTCGACGGCGCTGACGATACCTCTATCGAGGACGCCCTGGCTCAGACGTGGCTGGCGCAAAGGGCCGGCGCGGTTGAGCTTGATCCTGAGGGAGAGGGCTCTAATCTCCAATTGGAACTGGCCAAGACCTGGGTCAACAGTCACGGTTATGATGGCGATCAGGCTTTCGGTGAAAATCACCGGGGAGTGGCCAGAGACATCTGTCTACGCTTGTGGCTTGAAGAATTAGGCATTCCCAGCCGGGAACTCACTCCGGAAGATCTGGAGCAGACAGTGGAGAAAGTGGGGCAGGAAAAAGGGTTACTGGCGCCCATCATCGGCAAGATTGTCCTCCGTGATGGTCGCAGTGGTGAACCTTTCCACCGTCCGGTCACGGTGGGCAATATCTACATGATGAAGCTGAACCATCTAGTTGAAGATAAGGTCCATGCCCGTTCCACCGGGCCTTATTCATTGATCAGCCAGCAGCCGCTAGGCGGTAAGGCGCAGTTTGGCGGTCAGCGCTTCGGGGAGATGGAAGTCTGGACTCTGGAGGCCTATGGCGCCGCCCACAACCTTCAGGAGATCCTGACCATAAAGTCGGATGATGTTACCGGGCGGGCCAAGACCTATGAGGCTATTGTCAAGAATGAAGATATCCTGCAGTCGGGTGTGCCAGAATCATTCAAGGTACTGGTCAAAGAGCTGCAGAGCCTGGGATTGGCCATTGAGGTAATCAATGAAGATAAGGCGGCCTTTATCGAGGAGCCGAAAGCGGCGCCCAAGCTGGAGGCGATACTGAGTAATGTTCAACCACCGATTCAGAGTGAGGTGAAAGAAGAAAATGCTGGAAGTTAATGACTTTGATGCCGTTCGTATTTCGTTAGCTTCACCAGAGCAGATCAGAGGATGGTCTTATGGTGAGGTAACTAAAGCTGAGACCATCAACTACCGCACGCTTAAACCGGAAAGGGGCGGGCTTTTCTGCGAGAGGATTTTTGGCCCGACGAAAGACTTCGAATGCGCCTGCGGCAAATACAAGCGGATACGCTACAAAGGCGTTATCTGTGACAAGTGCGGTGTTGAGGTAGCGCGAGCCAAGGTGCGCCGGGAGAGAATGGGGCATATCGAACTGGCGGCTCCGGTAGCCCATATCTGGTTTGCCAAGGGGGTACCCAGCCGCATCGGGCTACTGCTCGACCTGTCATCACGTAATCTGGAACGGGTGCTGTACTTTTCTCATTACATCATTACCTCGATAAGTGAGGACCCGCGGCAAGAAGCTATCAAGCAACTCGAAGAACGGCTCTCAAAGGAAACGGCGGAGCGTCAGCAAGCGGCTGACACCAAAATAGACGAACTGGAACAGACAGAAGCTACGGTCAAAGAGGTGAACCAGTTGCGGCGTGATCTGGGAGAGGGAAAGACGCGGCTGGAAGAGCAACTCACGGCTGAGATAGAGCGTTTGAAGGACCTGAGGCAGAGTGAATTGCTTTCCGAAGACCGGTACCATGAATTGAAACAGAAATACGGTCAGGTCTTCGAGGCTGGTATCGGCGCTGAGGCTATCCTGCAGGTCATTAAAAACGTCAATCTGGATGAGCTGCGTAACGGATTACTCGAAGAAATGCAATCTACCTCCGGCCAGCGCCGGCGCAAAGCCAGCAAACGGCTGCAACTGGTAGAAGCTTTTCGGCGGAGCGGCAACAAACCGGAATGGATGATTCTGTCTGTCCTGCCGGTACTACCGCCCGACCTCCGTCCCATGGTTCAACTGGACGGCGGACGGTTTGCCACCAGTGATTTTAATGACCTGTACCGCCGGGTGATCAACCGGAATAACCGGTTGCGCCACCTGATTGAAATTGAAGCTCCCGGAATTATCATCAATAACGAGAAACGGATGCTTCAAGAATCTGTGGATTCCCTCATTGATAACGGTCGCGGCGGACGCAGCGTCTCCATGAGCCGCAACCACAAATTGAAGTCCCTTTCCGAGATGCTCCGCGGTAAGCAGGGACGTTTCCGCCAGAACTTGCTGGGTAAACGTGTCGACTACAGCGGACGCTCGGTCATCGTTGTTGGTCCGGACCTGAAGCTTAACCAGTGTGGTCTGCCCCGGAGAATGGCACTGGAGCTGTTCAAGCCATTCGTCATGCGACGGCTAATGCGGCAAGGTCTGGCCCACAACATCAAGAGCGCCCGGCGGTTAGTGGAGAGAGCTAAACCGGAAGTGTATGACATACTGGAAGAGGTAGTGAAGGAGCGACCCGTTTTGCTCAACCGGGCCCCCACCCTGCACCGCCTAAGTATTCAGGCTTACGAACCGGTGCTGATTGATGGCAGCGCTATTCAGCTTCATCCTCTGGCCTGTTCGGCCTTTAATGCCGATTTTGATGGTGACCAGATGGCAGTCCATATTCCGCTATCGAAAGCTGCCGTCAGGGAAGCCCGGGAATTGATGCTCAGCATACATAACATGTTGCTGCCAAGCAGTGGCGAACCGGTGGTCACACCAACACTGGATATGGTCTTTGGCTGCTATTACCTGACTACTAGCAGATCAGGCGCCAAAGGGGAAGGTACCATCTTCGGTAGCTTTGAAGAAGCCAAGCTTGCCTACGAACTGGGTAATGTTGACTTGAGAGCGGAAATCGAAGCCAGGGACCAGCAGAGAGATGGCCAGAGGGTAAAGACCACCATCGGCCGTATCATCTTTAACGATATCCTGCCACCCCAGCTAGGTTTCTATAACAAGGCGATCGATAAATCGAGTCTGAAACAGTTGGTTACCGATTGCTACCGGATGCTGAGTAACGAGGATATGGCGGAGGTGCTGGACAGCATCAAGCGGCTGGGATTCGATTATGCCACCAAGTCCGGTATCAGTATCGCCATGAGTGATATCAAGGTCCCGGCTAACAAGCCGAAACTCCTGCAGGAAGCGGAAGAGAGGACAACCATCATCGAAAACCAGTACCGGCGCGGTCTGGTCACCGAGGATGAGCGGTACAACGGTGTCATCGAGGCCTGGATGCAGGTAACCGACAAGATCACCGATTTCATCTCGCAGACCCTTGACCGTAACGGTAGTATCTATATGATGACTACCTCAGGCGCCAAGGGTAATATCTCCCAGATCCGGCAGATGGCCGGGATCCGGGGCTTGATGACAGACCCCTCCGGTAAGATCATCGAGTTCCCCATCAAGTCGAGTTTCCGGGAAGGGCTCAGTGCTCTGGAGTACTTTATCTCGACTCACGGGGCCCGCAAGGGGTTAGCCGATACCGCTTTGAGGACCTCGGACAGCGGCTATCTTACCCGACGTCTCATCGACGTTGCCCAGGATGTTATCATCCTCGAAGAGGACTGCGGCACCATGGATGGCGTCTGGATAACTGAGCCGGAGGAGAAGGGGCTACTGCCACCTCTGGTGGAGAGGGTAACGGGCCGGATGGCCGCCAGCACGGTCGCTGATCCTGGCACCGGGGAAGTTATTGTGGGACGTAACGAAGAGATTGATGAAAGTAAGGCCAGCCGGATCGCGGCTGCCGGGATAACCAGAGTACAGATCAGATCTCCACTTACCTGTCAGTCCCGGCAGGGTACTTGTCAGTTCTGTTATGGACGCGACCTGGCGAGGGGACACCTGGTGAACCTCAACACGGCCGTGGGCGTAATCGCTGCCCAGAGTATCGGTGAACCCGGTACCCAGCTAACGCTGCGTACCTTCCATACTGGTGGGGTCGTTGGGCTGGACATCACCAGTGGTCTACCCCGAGTCGAAGAACTCTTCGAAGCCAGAACCCCCAAGGCGCAGGCGCTCATCTCGGATATAGACGGGGTGGCTGAAGTGACTATCGGCGAGGGTGGCGGTAAGATTGACGTGACCAGTTCAGAGGTATTCCGTGACGAGCATTCACTGCCTTCGGGGTGGCAACTCACGGTAGATAATGGCCAGTGGGTGGAAGTTGGTACCGTACTGGCCCGGCCGGTAGCGGCTGAGTCGGCGGAACCAGCGGAACTGGCAATCGAGGCGCAGCCGGTTCTGGCCCGAGTTGCCGGTGAGGTGGTAGTTGAAGACGGACGGTTGTTTGTCAGGTACGAAGAGAGAGATGAAAGGGAATACATGGCGTCAGTGGCCACTCACATACGTGTTCGTAGTGGCGATTCGATAAAGGCGGGACAGCAACTCACTGATGGCTCGATCAATCCCCAGGACATCCTGAATGTCCTGGGCCGGGAAGCAGTCCAGAAATACCTGGTGGACGAAGTACAAAAGGTGTACCGATCGCAGGGGGTGAACATAAACGACAAGCACATTGAAGTGATCGTGCGCCAGACGCTGGCTAAGGTCCGTATTGATTCCTCGGGCGATACCGAGCTGCTGGCGGGCGAATTGATCGACCGGTATGACTATGAGGACATCAACGCCAAGGTCCTGGCCGAAGGGGGTGAACCGGCGACGGCTCACACGGTATTGATGGGCATCACCCGGGCCTCATTGAGCACCAATAGCTGGCTGGCGGCCGCCTCTTTCCAGGAGACCACCCGGGTCTTGACCGATGCCGCCATCTACGGGAAGGTAGACAAACTCGCCGGGCTCAATGAGAACGTGATTATCGGCAAGATGATACCCGTGCGCCAGCGGATCACCGAAGAACTGCCGCAGGAAGAGATCCCACAATTAGTCGCTGCCAGTGAGGGGGAAGAGGCACCGGCCTTATTGGCTGGCGAAGCAGGTGAGGCTGCGGCAGTGGAAGAAGAGGACGAGGAAGTCGAAGTGGTGCCCGAGGTGTTTGATGAGGGCGACGAAGACGAGGAATTCGAAGACTAACCGACGTTCCCTGCCCCCAATGACTTTTGAATCAAAAGACGCCCGCTCAGCGGGCGTCTTTTTTTGTGTCCTGCGCACCGGCAGTATACCCGGCTAGTGCCCTTTCTTTAGTCTCACAGGCTTGTGGTATAATGACCAGAGTATCAGGGTAATAGTCTGCGGAAGGGGAGGGCCAACACGGAAAAAGACCGCATCATATCCGGGGAGTCCAAGCTGGAAGACGCCTCGCTGGATACCAGTCTGCGACCGAGGCGACTTGAGGACTTCGTGGGGCAGTCCCGGATTAAAGATAACCTGAGCATAGCGATTAGCGCAGCTAAGGGTAGAGGGGAACCATTGGACCATGTGTTGCTCTATGGCCCTCCTGGCCTGGGCAAGACCACCCTCGCCTATATCATTGCGGTGGAGATGGGAGTCAATATCAGGATAACGTCAGGTCCGGCGATAGAGCGTACCGGCGACCTGGCGGCGATACTCACCAATCTCCGCAGTCAGGATGTCCTCTTTATCGATGAAATCCACCGTCTTAACCGGGCGATTGAAGAAGTGCTTTACCCGGCGATGGAGGACTCGGCCCTCGATCTGATTATCGGCAAAGGCCCGGGTGCCAGAAGTCTCCGTTTGACTTTACCGCCATTCACTTTGATTGGTGCCACCACGCGTTATGCCTTACTGAGTTCGCCGCTGCGAGACCGGTTCGGCGCCGTTTACCGTCTGGACTTCTATGACCAGGAATCGATTGCCACTATCCTGGAACGGTCCGCCCGTATTCTTCAGGTGAAAATCGATGCCAGCGGATTGGAGGAAATAGCCCGCCGCGCCCGGGGGACTCCCCGTGTGGCTAACCGTTTGCTCAAGCACGTCCGTGATTATGCTCAGGTGATGGCCGATGGCATCATTACCCAGCCATTAGCGGTGACCGCGCTAACCAAGCTCGAAGTCGACCGCATCGGATTGGACGAAGTAGACCACAAGGTACTGCGGACTATCATTAGCAAGTTCAATGGTGGCCCGGTGGGGCTGGAGACGATCGCCGCCTCTATCAGTGAGGAAGCGGATACCATCATGGATGTCTATGAACCCTATCTGCTGCAGTTAGGATTCCTGGAGCGGACCCCTCGCGGCCGGTTGGCTACGCAACTGGCGTATCAACACCTGGGCATTCCTTACAATCGGGAAAAGCCGGCGCAGCCGGGCTTGTGGTAGTGGGTTTGGAAGCAGAAGAGGCGGGAGCCGGTAAGGCTCCCGCCTTTATCGCTGGTCAGTCCAGAATAGCGTAGGTAACCTGGACCGTGATACTGATTTCCATTTCTCCCGGGCTGATGGCTGTCGGCGCCGGCGCAGGTATAGCGCCACCGCCCATGGCTATGTCTGACCGGTAGATAGGCACCGGGTAGTAAGTGTTTTCCGCAATGTAGGTTGCCTTCCCCAGCTTGACTCCGCCCAGTTTAGCCAGTTGTTCGGCCTTGGTCCGGGCATCGGCCATCGCCTTTTGCCGGGCCTCTTCAACGGCATTGGCCGGGTCGTCTATCGAGAAGCTAACGCTGTCAATACGAATCAGGTCGCCGCCAGCGGCGGCCGCCGTATCGATGATAGTCCCCGTTTTGTCGATTACTCTGATCTTGGCGGTCACCCGGTTGGTGACGCGGTAGCCGATGACGGTCTCTCTCTGTTTATCCTGGTCCCATCTGGTCACCTGGGTGATGCTGAAGACTGTCGTCTGGATATCTTTCTTGGCTACGCCGTTGTCCGTCAGCGTCTTCATGACATCGTCCATCGCTTTGGCCGCCTGGGACTGTGCTTCGGCCACGGATACCGCCTGGGCTTCGATCCCCAGTCCTAAGATGGCGATATCGGGTGCTGCCGCTACCTTACCGGTACCATTTACCCAGATGCCTTCCTGCTGGCTCTCCATGCGGATTCTTAAATCGTCCGGCAGACCCTGCAGGTTACCACTGGCCTCACAACCCACCAGACCAACCATGGCCAGGACGAGTGTCAGGCCGATGGCCACAAACCATTTCCCTTTCATTTTTCTTTCCCCTCCTATCTCTATTTTATTTTCTTCCTCATTTGGTCAACAGGCAACTATCAACTGAGTGATTATGGGCAATTATTTCCCAAAGGCTGCCAGCACTTTTTCGTAACCGGCGGTCACTACCGTAATAGCGTGGCGCAGGGCCGGTTGCACTGATTCTGGCGCTTCCGCCAGCGCGGTCTGCAGTCCGGCCTGATCACTGGCGGCGTAATATTGCAGCGCCATCTTGAGCGTGGTCTGCTCGTCCATTTCAGCTACGGAACTCTCGGCTCTTTTGGTGTCTTCGGGCGGAGCCGCGGCCGCTCCTGCGGCCGGTGCCGGTGGTGGCGCCATGACTCTGGGGATATCATTCATTTCAGTCTGCGGAGCCAGTTGTGCCAGTGCGGTTAGAGACTGGTCCATCCGCTGAGTGGTGGCTTCTATTTGCCGGGTGTTACCTTCCCCGGCCATCTGTATTATCTCGACGACGCGTCGTTCTACCAGACTGGCATACAGTGTGGCTTTGTCGGCGCTGGATGTGGTCAGTTGTAGCTGAATTCGCTCGGCGGTCAGCTTCAGGGGGTACAGGGGCTCGTCCGGCATACTGTAACCGGCGGCGGCGACTGTACCGCTACCCATCATTAGCAGGCCGATAACCAGGGCCACCGTAGTGGCCCACCTCGGCACCCAGGTAACCGGGCGCTTCTTTGGCAGTGTTTCACTATGGAGTAATGAACGGAAGCGGGACCTTGCCTGTGCCCGGAAATCGGGGCGTGGCTGGATAATCGCCGCCGGCAGCAGCAACCGGGCCGTGTGGAGCAGCGGTTTGAGTTCAGTGGCCTGCTCCGGATAATGTTCCAGGCATGACTCAATACTCTTACCGGCTTTCAGGTCCTCCAGGCATTTGTTCAGGATATCATTGAACTCTCTAGTTTTCTTCATCGTAATATCAGCAATAGCTTGGTACTAAATAGCTCTTGTCTGTTTTTGTCTCACCAAATAGTATAACGAACCAGGAGTCGAAAGGTTAGCACTCACGTTCTCCCCCGGGTGAGGCTGTCACTCATCAGGCTAAGCAGAATATGTTACAATGATAGCCAGGCCGGGCCTTTGAAAGGAAACATGACTTATCATGTGCGTTTAATGCGTCGGGATGACGTGACTCAGGTTGCCGAGATTGACCACGAGGCTTTTCCCAGCGCGTGGCCAGCGGCCAACTTCACTCACGAACTGGAGAATTTGCTGGCGCACTATCTGGTGGTGGAGTCTGACAACGACATGGACGCGGTGGTACCTTCAAAAGCGACCGACTCCGTATCCGGTGTCCGGCGCCTGTTTAATTACCGGCTTTTTGGTCGTAAAGTATCTCCGCCAGCCAGCCGCTGCCTTGTCGGTTTTGTTGGTTTCTGGATCATGGCTGATGAAGCCCACATAACCAGCATTGCCGTGCGGACGTCCCATCGGTGTCGGGGTATTGGCGAACTGCTGCTGATATCGGCCATAGAGCTGGCGGCGGAGTTGAACGCCCGCATGGTGACCCTGGAAGTGCGTGTCTCCAATCTTTCCGCTCAGAGCCTGTATCATAAGTTTGGCTTTGCTCAGGTGGG
>JAQTRN010000031.1 GCA_028711795.1 Dehalococcoidales bacterium
GGCAAAATGATTGCCGTTATTGAATACTAAAAGAACAATTAGATTTCGGCATAGCTGACAAAAGCCTGACTGAGTCGACCATTAAAGAGGGGTCTAATATTGGTTCTAAGATCAATACTGTTTGCGCTTTTTGTTTATGGGGTGGCTGCGGTGATCTCGCTGCTGGTGGTGGGTATTATCCGGCTGTTGCATAAGTCTGTCTATCGGGTGAGACCAGAAAAAGAAAAATGAAGTAGCTGCCCCGCTGTTGGGGACAGGCACTGAGTATGACTATCTGGCAAATCTTCCAGGGCTTATACACTCTCTTCATATCAGAACCATCGATTGCGATCGCGAGGGTTCTATTGATATTACTTGGCTTCCTGCTGATATACCTGGGCTATAAGAAGGTCCTGGAAGGACTGATCATGATACCGATGGGCATCGGCATGATCGGGGTGAACGCCGGTGTCCTGGTACTGGAAGCCGCCCAGGTCGGTAACCTCTTTGTCGACCCGATGATTTCTGACCCGACCACGCTGATGAATGCCCTGCAGATAAACTTTCTGCAACCCATCTATAATTTCACCTTCAGCAACGGTCTGATCGCCTGTCTGGTGTTCATGGGTATCGGCGCCATGACAGATATCGACTATCTGATCGCCAAGCCCATGCCCAGTATGATGTTAGCCATTGCCGCGGAACTGGGTAGCATTGCCACCTTCCCGATAGCGATGGCCCTGGGACTTAATCCCGGGGAGGCAGCCTCGATCGCCATTATTGGTGGCGCCGATGGACCCATGGTGCTCTTCACTTCTCTCCGCTTGGCACAGCACCTCTTCGTGCCCATTGCCATTATCGGTTATATCTATCTCAGTCTGACCTATGCCGGCTATCCGTATTTGATCAAGCTGCTCATCCCCAAGAAATTACAGGGTACCCGGATGGACCTGAGAGAAATACCGCGCACTCCACGCCCGCAGAAATTCGCGTTTGCTATCGCCGCCTGCAGTATCCTGTGCTTGCTCTTTCCGGCGGCCGCGCCCCTTTTTGCTGCCTTCTTCGTCGGATTAGCTATTAAAGAGTCTGACATGCCCCGCTATCTCGAATTCCTCACCGGTCCCCTGCTTTACGGGTCCACCTTCTTCCTCGGTTTTGTGCTGGGTAGCCTGCTGAGTGCTGATGTGATCCTCAACCCGAAGGTGTTGATGTTGCTCTTCCTGGGGATGATTGCCATATTACTCTCCGGTATCGGCGGGTTAGCCGGTGGTCTTCTGGCCTACAAGCTTAGTAAAGGGAAGATTAATCCTTTGATCGGTATCGCCGGGGTCTCCTGTGTGCCCACCACGGCTAAGGTGGCCCAAAAATGCGCCTTCCTGGCGGACAAGAAGGCTATGATTTTGCCTTTTGCCATGGGACCAAACGTGGCCGGAGTAATCACGACCGCCATAATCTCCGGTATCTATATCACCGCCGTGCCCTTAGTAATCCCGCTGCTGACTCCATGAGTGCCTCCCGAAAGTTCTGGATTATTGGCCTGGCGCTGGCCGGTACCGGGGTCGTGCTGGTCAGGCTGGTATCTCCGGCACTTGATGAAGCAGTACCACGTCTGGTCGTCTATTTTCTGGGTATCACCGTAGCTCTGGCCGGACTGGGCGTCATTATGTACGGTATCAGAAAGGGCTCCCGGCCAAAATCGTAGGCTGGTCTGCTTTCTGCCATCCGGTTCAGACCTTAGTTGACTCGAAGCCGGTAACCAACTCCTGGCTCAGTGATTATTAACTGTGGTCGTGCCGGGTCTGGTTCGATTTTACGGCGCAGGTTACTGATATTCACATGCAGCATATGGGATTCCCCCTCGTATTGCGGTCCCCATACCTCGTGTAACAATTGGCGATGGGTGAGTACTTTCCCCGCGTGAATTGCTAACACTCTCAGCAGGTCGTATTCGTTTGGCGTTAATTGCACCCCAGCGCCGGCTACGGAGACAACTCTTTTAACCAGATCGACGGTAAGGTTATCGATGGTAATGATAGGTTCATTAGCGACCCGAGTAGCACGGCGTAAAGCGGCGCGCAGGCGAGCCAGTAACTCGCCAATCCCGAATGGCTTGGTTAAATAATCATCCGCCCCGGCATCGAGAGCGGCGATTTTATCGCTCTCTGATCCTCGAACGGACAGTATAATAATTGGGGTTTGGGACCATTCCCGGAGAAGCCGGGTGACTTCGACACCATCAATATCCGGTAAGCCCAGGTCGAGAATAATTACGTCTGGCTTGTTGGCGACTGCCATTGATAGCGCCTCCTGCCCGGAAGTCGCCTCCAGTAACACGTACCCCTGGGATTGAAGCGCTGCCCGCAGGAACCGCCGGATAGGTGGTTCATCATCGACCACCAACACGTGTGGTTTATCGTTACTCATCTGTCGTTCTCGCGGCCGCTGGAGTAGCTGGTAGGGTTAACGTGATAACCGTGCCCCCGCCTGGGCGGTTTTCAGCCATAATATGACCACTGTGCGCTTCGACGATCCCTTTGCAGATGGCCAGTCCCAGTCCGGTGCCCGACTCATCGTGAGGGCGTTGTACGCGGTAGAATTTCTCAAAAACTTTGGACAAATCCTCTGCCGGTATGCCGATGCCCCGGTCCACTACTTTAATCTCTACCTGCTGGTCAACCTGTCGGGCGGCGATCTCGATCGGTGAGTCTGTGGGAGAATACCTCATGGCATTATCCAGGATATTAAATAGAGCCTGCACTACAAGACCAAAGTCGACCGAAATGAAAGGCAATTCTAGTGGTATGTCTATCTTGACAGAGCGGGTATCGAGACGGCCACTCAACTGTTCCAGGGCGGCACCAATCAAGTCCTGAATATCGGATGGTTGCAGGCATAGCCTCATCGCTCCGGCTTCCATTCTGGTTGTATTAAGGAGATTAGTTATCAAGCGGTTTAATCTCTCCGCTTCCCCACGGGCAACCTGAATCAGGCTTTTTCGGGTTAGATCGTCCAGGTCCAATCCGTCTTCCTGAAGACTACTGAGCCCACCAATGATAGATACCAGCGGTGTGCGCAAGTCGTGCGAAATTGAGTTCAGGAGGGTGGTCTGCAGTTTTCCTTTAGCCTCTAATATCTGTGCATTGCGCGCTTCCTCAGCTAGTTGGGTGCGTTCCACGGCTACTGCCGCCAGGTCGGCATAAGCTTTCAGGAGCCGTGACTGTTCGTCTGCTATCTGAGGTGCCGTGTCAGATATATATAAGGCCATTACTCCCACAGTGCCCCTGGCGGTGTTTAATGGCAAGTATAGGGTTTTGGCATCGGGAAACACTTCCGTCCCGTATCCTGCTTTCTGCTGGTTTTCCAGAGACCAGCGCGCTCTGGTCATATCATTCTCATCAATATTAATATTGGACCCATCCGTATATGTATTTAGGGAGCCTTTATGCTGAACATCCGGTAAGAAGATGACTACATTGCGCTCGAAGGTCTTCCTTACACTGTTCATAATGGTGTGCACCGTAGACTCAAGGCTGATGGTAGCTGCCAGATTGCGGCTCAAGGTGTAGAGGGTAGCTGTCTCTGTTTCGCGGCGCCGGGCTGTCTCGGTTTGTCGTCTCACCCGTGATGTCAGGTAGCTGATTGTTATTCCAACCAGTAATAGCGCGGCGAAGGTTAAGATGTACTGTGTATCGGCGACATGGAGAGCCAGAAACGGGGGGACAAAGAACAAATCAAAGGCCAATACGCTCAAGATAGAGACCAGGATAGATGGCCCGAGCCCCCAGAAAATAGCGGTAATAACCACACAGAGAAGGTAGATCATGATGATATTGGCGGGTAGAAAGAGTTGACTTAGTAGTCTGCCCAGCAACGTGGCTAGTACGACCAGTCCCAGTCCTTGCAGGTAGCCTCGCCAGTTGATAGAAAACTGCCTGTTTCCTATTTTAATTCGCATGGTGGGTCTTCCAATACCATTAACGACACCGGATATCCGCTGATTAAGTAACATTTTATACCCAGTCTTTGACTAAGTCTATTTGTCGGCCGCTGGCCAGAATGCGCGACCTACTGACCCGCCAGAATGATCCATTCGCCTGATGCAGTGTTAGCTAGTTAGCCAATGAATATCTGGGCCTCGGCGTTCCTAATAACCGGCTTGCCTGACTTGGGTCGACCGAACAGGCCAAGCCCGACGGTTAACGGTCCGACTCGTCCAATAAGCATTATGACACTTAGTGTCACCTTCCCTAAGGCGCTCAGGCTCGGAGTGATGCCGGTTGACAGACCAACAGTGCCAAAGGCTGACGTAACCTCGAATAGGCTGCTGAGTAAGGGAAAGTCCTCGACAATGGTGAAGATCAGTACTCCAAAGCACACCACCAGTACGGATATCAGACCAATCACGAAAGCTTTCTTTACCTGCTCCTGTGAGATCCGCCGGTCAAAGACATTAATGTAGGGCTTCTCTTTTAATACTGCGCTCGTAGTGGACAGCATTAAGGCGAAGGTAGTCGTCTTGATCCCGCCTCCGGTACTGCCTGGTGAACTACCGACAAACATAAGCAAAATCATTATGAGCAGGCTGACGCCGCTCATCGCCCCGATATTGATGGTGTTGAAACCAGTAGTCGTTGCGGCTGAGATTGACTGGAAAGACGCCCCCACAAGCTGCAGGCCTGGCGATCCTGGCATGAAGCGGGTGTCAAAGACGAAGATGACTGCCGTGCCAACCAGCATCAGAATCAGCGAAGTAGATATGGCCAGCTTGGTGTGGACTGAAAGCTGTGACCGCACTCTTCTGGCCGCCTGACCTAATTGATTTAGCAGATCGTAGATAACGAAGAAACCGATGCCGCCGACGATGCTCAAAATCGGGAGGACAATATTGACAATAGGGTTCACTTGATAGGAGGAGAAACTATCGGAGAATAAGCCGAACCCAGCGGTACAGAATGCTGATATGGAATGAAAGATGCCAAAATATATCGCTTTACCCACTGGGAACTCCTGTGTCCAGAAAGCCCCCAGAATAACGGCTCCAGAAGCTTCGAAGATGAATGTTGTCAATATCACTGTCCAGACAAATCCCTGACTGCTGGCAGCAGGTACTCCGGCGGCGGATTCCCGCATGGCCAAGCTGGCCCCCATCGATGGTTTCTCTCTGAGAGCGTAAACAATAGAAACAATCAGGACCATATAGCCCAGGCCGCCAATCTGGATAAGCAGGAGGAGGACTATCTGCCCGAATAGAGAGAGAAAACTGCCTGTGTCAACCACCGTCAGCCCGGTAGTAGTTACCCCGGAGGTTGCCGTAAATAGGGCATCGACGAAGCCCATAGATTGACCCTGCTGACTGGATATGGGTAACATGAGCAGGATAGTGCCCACAATGGTGATAATGACAAACGTACGGAGTATTTCACCAAACGAAAATTGACCAGCTTTGACCCTTGAAGTCAACGGAACGATGAAACGCCATTGCCTGATTCGCTGTGGTCGGAATACAGGGATAATAGGCTTGATTTTGATATTTGTTAGTTTGTCCATGGCTCTCTGAGCTTGCGGTAGGTCTGGGGACTCTACTATGGATGGGCCCGGGCTTACCCCGTGCTTAACCGCACGGTTTAAATCACCGTGTCTATTAATTCTACAGGTAAGTTAGTCAAGATGGGGTCAAGAAAGCGGGGATAAGAGTCAAGAAAGTATCAAGAAAAAAGTGTGGGCTACTTTCTGAAAGAAAAATAGTGGAATGCGTAACTTACCATCAGTTAAGTCTTGAGCCCATCTTGGTTCTTGCCTTATTACCCGAAATCGGGTAAAGTCATGCCATGGACAAGACCGATAAGTCTCGTGGCCGGACCGCCTTCATCTGCCAGCAGTGTGGCCGGGAGAGCCTTAAGTGGCTGGGACGCTGCCCTAACTGCCAGGCGTGGAATAGCTTTCTGGAAACCGCCATCGCTCCCGTACTAAAACGGAGTGTGTCCATGGAGAATCTACCCCGGGAGCTATCTCAGGTAGCACTCGAGGCGAGCGACCGCCTGCCTCTCCCGCTGGCTGAGTTCAACCGGGTGCTCGGCGGCGGCCTGGTATTGGGTTCGCTGGTACTAATTGGCGGTGATCCGGGTATTGGCAAATCAACCCTGCTGCTCCAGGTGGCGGCGCTGGCGGCTGACGCTCTGGGTAAGATTGTCTATGTTTCCGGTGAAGAGACGCTCCGCCAGATTAAGCTCCGTGCCGAGCGCCTGGGAGTGACCGGCGAGAAGATTTACCTGCTGGCGGAGACCGACCTGGAAGCGGTCATTAACCATGTCGAGCAGCTCCACCCCGGCCTGGTGATTATTGATTCGATACAGGCTGTCTACCTTCCGGAATTGGGGACGGCACCCGGTAGTATTCTTCAGGTGCGGGAGTGCACCCAGAGGCTGATGCGCTGGGCCAAGCTTAACGCGGTACCCGTCCTGATCGTGGGCCACGTCACCAAGGAAGGCAGCATCGCTGGCCCGCGAACACTGGAACATATCGTGGACGTGGTGCTGTACCTTGAGGGGGAGCCTTTTAGTAGCTACCGACTACTGCGTTGTGTCAAGAACCGATTCGGCTCGACCAATGAAGTCGGCGTCTTTGAGATGAAAGAGCAAGGCCTGGTTGAGGTGACGAACCCCTCGCAGGTATTCATCTCGCAAAGGTGGGGAGAAGCTATTGGTTCGGCGGTGGTACCGGCTCTTGAAGGTAGCCGCCCCCTGCTGGTGGAGATCCAGGCCCTGACCAACCCCACCAGCTTTGGCCTTCCCCGGCGCACCGCTAACGGTGTTGACTTCGGTCGCTTGTTGCTCATTACCGCCGTGCTGACCCGGCGAGTTGGCTTGAAACTGGGGAACCAGGATATTATTGTCAATGTCACCGGTGGCCTGAAAATCAACGAACCGGCCGCTGACCTGGGGATCGCCCTGGCGATTGCCTCCAGCTTCCGTGATACCGGCGTCGACCCTAATCTGGTGGCTATTGGTGAAGTGGGACTCAGTGGCGAACTACGCTCTGTTCCCCAGCTCGACCGTAGAATAAACGAAGTGGCCAGGCTGGGTTTCAAACGTTGTCTGGTGCCCCGGACCAGCGCTCAGTCCGGTTCCTCCAGCGCTAATATCGAGATCATTCCGGCCAGTACTCTGAAACAGGCGATTGAGGTGGGGCTGGTCAGAGTGGGCTGAAAATATAGAGAAGACCTACACATGAGAATAAGCAATCACCAGAAAGTGGCCGCTATTATCGTCGCCGCTGGTCTGAGCCGGCGGATGGGTGGTGTGGACAAGATATTTGCACCGCTGGCGGGTAAGCCTGTCCTATCACGGGTGGTTGATACCTTCCAACGATGCGAGCCCATCGATGGTATTGTTATCGTCGTTGGGGAGCATAACTTGATTCAGGGACAGCGACTGGTGGTGGAGGAGGGGTGGTCAAAGGTGGTGGCTGTTTGTCCCGGGGGCAAGGAGCGCCAGGATTCTGTAGCCGCCGGCCTGGGCCGACTTAAGGATTACCAGTGGGTAGTGGTCCACGATGGGGCACGGCCGTTACTGACCGAAGACCTGATCCATCGCGGGCTGATCGAAGCCCAGGAAGCCGGCGCGGCTGTGGCCGCGGTGCCGGTCAAAGATACCATCAAGTTAGCCAGTGATGACAAAATGGTCCAGCAGACTCTGCCACGACATAACCTGTGGGCGGTGCAGACGCCGCAGGTCTTCAGTTTTGATATAATAACCAGGGCATATCGCCAGCTTGCGGACGAGGTGACCGATGATGCTGAAGCGGTGGAGCGTTCGGGCCATCGCGTCAAGCTATATATGGGCTCTTATGATAATATAAAGATAACTACACCTGATGACCTGACTTTGGCCGAGGTTTTGTGGCGGAAACGAGGAGGCTGAAAATGCGTGTTGGAATTGGCTATGATGTTCATCGTCTGGCGTCGGGACGTCGCCTGGTGCTCGGTGGACTGGAAATACCCCACCCTCAGGGCCTGGTTGGCTGGAGTGACGCTGATGTGCTCACCCATGCTATCATTGACGCCTTGCTGGGGGCCGCTGGCCTGGGTGATATTGGTTGTTATTTCCCCTCCGGCGACCCTGAATATAAGGACGTCCCCAGCATAAATCTGCTCCGGAAGATAGGGGATAAGCTGAAGGAGAATAACTGGCGGATAGTCAACATAGATGCCACTATAGTCGCGGAAAGGCCCAAATTGCGTGACTACTTCGATAGTATCTGCGAGAAACTTAGCCAGGCACTACAGATTAAGGCCAATCAGGTCAATGTGAAGGCTAATACCTCAGAGCAGCTAGGTTTTGTCGGCCGGGAAGAAGGTATGGTCGCCTGGGCGACCGCCTTGATCGAAAGTTGTGACAAGCAGGTGAGCCAGTGATTGGTAAGGTGACGCGGCGGTCAAACAAGCTGTTCTTTCCTCAGGAGCTGGACTGCATCTGTCTCCAGCCCCGACTTATCGGGGCGTAGGTACACAAGTCCAGTTTTGGAGGAGATTAGCTCATGTCACTTATTACCAGTATCAATAGAGATATTAAGGCTGTTTTTGAGCGGGACCCGGCGGCTAGAAGCACCATTGAAATAATACTCGCTT
>JAQTRN010000032.1 GCA_028711795.1 Dehalococcoidales bacterium
CGACGACTATCAGGTCTCCCGGCTGTTGCTGGCCCCGGCGGGATAATTCTCTGGGGAGTAGACCCAGTGTCCCGCAAAAAACGAGGGGATTGGCGATGAACCGCTCATCAAAGAGTATCGCGCCGTTCAGGGTCGGTATCCCGAGGCGGTTGGCGTAATCGGCGACGCCGGCACGTACTCCCTTAAAGACACGCCTGGGGTGCAGTACCCCTTTCGGCAGTCTCTCGTAAGGCCAGTCGGGCGGAGCAAAACAGAAAACATCGGTGTTGAGTATCGGCTTGGCGCCCAATCCGGTGCCGAGCGGGTCGCGGATGACGCCGCCAATGCCGGTGGCCGCGCCGCCATAAGGCTCCACTGCCGAAGGATGATTGTGTGTCTCGACCTTGAAGCAAAGTGCCCAGCGCCCGTCAAAGTCAATCACCCCGGCGTTATCTTCGAAGACCGAAAGACACCAGGGCTTATTCAGTTCGGCGGTTGCCTTAATGATCGTGTTTTTCAGCAGATTATTGATGGTAGTCCCACCGCAGTTGATTCTGCCTTTGAATGTTTTATGTACGCAGTGTTCCGACCACGTTTGGAATAGCGTTTCCAATTCGGCATCGGTGGGGACGCGTCCCTCTTTTCGATAATAGGTAACGATCGCCTGGAACTCATCATCGGTGAAGTCAAACTGCTTTCTGACTTCAGTAACATTCTTACGGTCAAAGATATCTATCAGGTTGAGTTTGAAGCGGTATTGCGGGTTCTGAGGGAAGACGGGTTGTCCTGGCTGTACTACATGCTGCACAATGGGATTTAGCAGTAATCGATTACATAGGGTCTCCAGTTCCTCTACACTGACCCGCCCATAGATAAGGTACTGTTTGGCTATCTTAACGCCCTTGACGTCGCTGATCCCTAAATCCCGCAGCGCTTTTTTGATAGTGTCTTCAACCGGGTCGCTGACGCCGGCGTTGTAGGCCACCTCAATGATGTGAGGTTGTTTGGCTGTCTCAGTGGTAAGGGCATCTGTGGGGACGATGGCATAGTCCTGAATCACCGGATCAGCCAGAAGGGAGTGACATACCAGTGCCAGTTCCGCCGGTGTGAGGTTGGCATCCAGCCAGTACACGTCGACGACGTTAACCCGGGTCACGGTCCCAATACCCAGGTCTTCGATGTCTCTGGTCAGGCCGAGGCCACGCACATCGGTAAGGGATGCTTTCAGGCTAACTTCGATTCGGTGCATGGGCCAAATGCTGCTTTCCTGGATGGACGTGTTGCCAATCGCAGACCTATTATAAAGGTAATCACCGGATGCTTCAACCCGGCAAAACGGGAAGCTCGCTGGCAGCAATTGGCTCACCCGGGGGATAAGACCCTGATTCCCGAAGAGGGGACAACAGAGGAGGAGCAGGTTTCGTGGGAGATTTAGAGTAGTGTTTACCTATCGGAATAGAGACGGGCCGGCTTACGGTCTTTCCAGAGGGGGCCAGAGTCCCTAACTCCTGGGAGCCAGGCTCCTGGAGCTGTCTTTGATCACGTTGAACTCCTGCAGAAAGTGAACAATATCTTCTTGGTGGAATCTGCGGTCGCCCCGCTGGGTAATCCGGTAGGCCCTGATCATTCCCTGGTCACTCCACCTTCTCACCGTATTACTGTGGACATGAAGGATTTGGGCTACCTCCCTAACCGTCAAAAGAGGTAGCAGCCGGTTCTCATCTACCATATCCTTACTCCTTTACTCTGCAATGGACTAATATTCAACTATCATAATGGTAAATTACTCTAGGGTGGTGGGACAATAACCTGAACTGGCTAGTTCTGCCAGTCATTAGTCATGGCGAAGAAGTCCTAATCTGGTAGGATAAGTGATGTTGACAGGTTGCTTTTTGCCGTATGTCGGGTTATCCTTATATTAAGTGTGACGCATAACTGAGTCGGCTCACGGGTAGTTTTGTGTAGTAGGGGTCTGAATGAAGGAGTGTTTCACATGCCATATCCGGGTTTTTCCACCCTGGAATTTCTTCCTTTTTGGCCTTTGATAGCCGTAGCCTGATAAGAAAACCGGCTCGCGTTAGAGTCGGTTTTCTTGTTCCTCGTACTTTGAATGATGATGTCAGGGGAGCGTGAATAGTGTGGCGTGTCGGTAATAATCAGTGGGAGGGCCGGAATCCGCTGCTGTTTCTAGCCGTCTACCGGGGATTCTCCCTGGTGGTGGCGGTAGCCCTAATATTTCCCGGGGGATACCGGTATTCTATATCGGGGGCAGAGTGGGGACTTCTGGTTGTGCTCGCTCTCTACACCATTTTCAAGCTGATTCATCCCCTGTATCAATACCGGAGAGACTCCCATAACATTTACATGTATGTTGATTTTGGGGTTGATCTTCTCCTGGCTATACTGGTGCTCTTGTTTACCGGCGGGTTGCGCAGCCCCTTCATTCTTTATTCTCTATCGCCTCTTCTCTCCTCGGCCATACTTTTCTCCCGTAAGATTACCTTTCCGATAGCCGGCCTGCCGGCTCTGGCGGCGATTACTGCCGAGTTGCTGCTCAAGCGGACTGACCCGGAGATGGTATTTCTGCCTCAAGGCGCATTGTTCGGTATGCTGTGTGCCTCGGTAGTCGGCTCGTTTTTGCTGGCCTGGTTACCGTATGTGATGAATATTAACGTTTCCCAGGATATTAGAGTACGCGCTATATCGGAAGAGCGGCGGCGCCTGTCACGCGATATGCATGATGGCGTGGCTCAGACGCTGGGGATTGTCCGCTGGCGGGTGGAGTTGCTGCAGAAGACAATAGCGGAAGGCAATGTAACCCAGGCGATCAAAGATGCCGCTGAAATCAAAGCCATGGTCGAAGGGGCGCAACGGGAGACCAGAGAAGTGATTGACCAGTTGCGGACGACGATCGGTGACAGTCAGGGATTTGTCCCCACTCTGGCCCAGTATGCCACCGAATTTACTCAGAACTACGGCATCAAGTGCGAGTTACGCATGGCGGATGGCGAAGTCAGTTTGCCAACACTGGCGGAAGTCGAGCTGCTATACGTCGCTCAGGAGGCGTTGACTAATGTGAGGAAGCACGCCGCCGCCAGCCGGGTTGAATTATCCTTCAAGACCAGGGGGGATACCGCAGAGATGGTCATCAGCGACAACGGCCGGGGTTTCGATCCGGCGGGCAGGTCCCAGGGCTATGGTATGGCCGTGATGCGCGAAAGAATCAAGTCCATCGGGGGCGAGCTCACGGTAAACAGCAGCCCGGGGCGCGGTACCGAGATAAGAGTGCGGCTGGCGGCGTTACGCCGGACCTGGCTGGGCAGCCGAGAGACGCGAAAGGAAAAGCGGTAATGATTAAGGTGCTGGTGGTGGATGACCACCCGGTATTCCGTCGGGGACTGATATCCATGATGCAGAACCAACCGGAGTTCCAGGTAGTGGGCGAGGCAGCAAACGGGGTCGAGGCAGTGGCTAAAGCCCTGGAGCTACAGCCCCACGTTATCGTGATGGACCTGCGTATGCCCGGCGGCGATGGCGTTGCCGCGACCGCGGCTCTCCAACAGAAGTTGCCCCGGACAAAAGTACTTATTCCCCCCGTTTCGGAGAAGGATGATGACCTGTTTGCCGCCGTCGAGGCCGGGGCTAAAGGCTACTTGCTGAAGAGCGTAGATTTTGACGAGTTAATCAGCAGCATTCGTAGTGTGGCTGCCGGGGATGTCATCATCTCGCCGGCGTTAGCCACCAGGGTTATTGTCCAACTCAAACAGAAGAAACAGCCCAGGACCGGGGAAGATTCAGCCGGACTGACCCCCCGTGAGACCGAGGTAATGCAGTTGGTAGCCCAGGGCGCCAGTAATAAAGAGGTGGCTACCGAGCTTTTCATCAGTGAGACCACGGTAAAGGCGCACCTGCGCAGTGTTCTGGAAAAACTACAGGTTAAAAACCGGGCCCAGGCAGTCGCCCGGGCGACTGCCATGGGGCTGTTAAAATAGTGCCGTTGGATGTTAATTTGATATTAATCTGATTTTAACCAAAAGTACTAGTTCTTTTGGTTGAGAGAGCACTTTAAAAGTCATACACTAAAACCCTTCTATCGGACAATTACCAGGAGCCGGGGATCACGGTAAGCTATGGGTGTAAGTGGTTATCAAGGTTTATTCCAAATATTAAATAAGGATAGACCTTCCACCGATACACCCTGGTCGATTCTCCGGAGAGAGAATCCTCCCGGCAGAGGGGTGAGAAAGTACACGAAAGGAGTGGATTGAAAAATGAAAAACATATTTTTAAGTGTGGTTATCATCTGCGCCTTGGTTATCGCTGGTGTTGGCGGCACCCTGGCTGGCTTCTCGGATACCGAGCAATCGATTGGAAACCGGTTTGAGGTCGGCAATATGGACCTCAAGGTCAGTAAAAATGGTATAGAGTATAATGATCCGGTTCCGGCGATTGCGGAAGCTTTCTTAGCCTGGCCGTGCGTGTCTCAGGACTTCTCATTCGATTTACATAACCTGAGCGACAACCCACAGTCGGGATATGCCTACATAAAATTCAAGAACCTCGAATGTAAGGAAGTCTTTACCACCAAGTTCCCGAGCCCGGCGAGACCAGAGCCGAAGACCGTGGCCGAAAGTGGTGGCCTGCTCAACCAGGAGACTATTGGCATCGACGATGAAGTATACTGCGTCGCCGACTTTGTCGAGATTTACGTCCAGTTTGACACCAATGGCGATGGGCGGCTGGAAGACATCATCGGTAACCCGATATGGGGTGGAGCCGGCACGGTATATCTGGGCGATCTTGAAGAGCTGTGGATACCGGTAGGCCAGATCCCGGGATGCAACACCCGCGATGGCAAGATCTCGATGCACATCAGCAACTGGTCTGAAGAAGAGTGGAACGCGAAATTCAAGACCGAGTATGCCTTCTTCGCCAATGACCTGCCGTTCAATGACTGGCTGACCAACCTCTTCCAGAATGAGGGTGCCTACTTTGACATCGAATTTGCCCTCACTCAGGACCCGATTCCCGCCATTTATCAGGTTCCTGACTAGCTTCTTATAGTACCAGAAACGGAGGGGAGCCCGTAAGGGGTCCCCTCCGTGGGTGGGTTCAGTAGGTTCTTACTGGTTGAGGAGAGAGGGAATGGTTGAGTGGAATCAATCCCTCCGTCCTCAAATAGTAATAGTGGCGAGACCAATAAGGTAGAAGAAATGATGAATAAGAGAAACGTACTGCTATCACTGCTGGTTATCGCGGCGATAGCTTCCACTATGGTCGGCGGTACGTTAGCCGGCTTTTCCGATACCGAACAGTCTTCCGACAACTTTTTTAAGGTTGGCGACCTGGATATTAAGGTGGCTAAGGTAGGTAGTGATTGGACTGGTAGTGACTTCCGTGATGATGAACCCTGGGGTACCGGACTGCAACCGTTATTTGCCATAGATTGTGCATCAATCGGTGGTTGTTACAGCGCCCGGAGGTTGCTATCCAATTATGGTCGTATCGATGGCAATGTATCCCTGCATATCAGATTAGCGGAGGACTCAGAGTATATTGCTCCCACCACTGAGGTGACTATCTGGTATGATGACGATGGTGACATCAGTATTGAACCTGCCGAGATTATTGAGAGTACGCTCGGAGAGTTGGATTGCCATCCGATAGTGCTTGGGCTTTTGCCGGGCTGTACCGTGCGCCGTTTTATGTTGTCTATCCAACCTGATGCCTCTAGTGCTTTTAGTATCAAGTCTGATTACGAGGAGAGTTGCGTCCCACCAAGGAGGTGGTTTAGGCTTGAGTTCAGTACCGAGTTTCAGCTTGTAGAGACTACTTGTCCTGGTTTTTCCGATACTGAGATCACCACCAACTATCTTGAGAGCTGTGGTGAGGGCTGTAGCCGTGGTTACTGGAAAGCCTGCCAGCACTTTGATTCCTGGGTCCCGACTGGCTACGCGACCACCGACAAACTCAAGAATGTCTTCACTGCTGTCACCACCTACTTCCCGGATTTGAAGAATAATACCCTTCTTCAGGCTCTAGAGTATGGTGGTGGTGACGATCTGATTGGTGGTGCCAGGATACTATTGCGGGAGGCGGTAGGGGCGGTGCTCAATGCCTCTCACCCGGATATCGAGTACCCACGAATCGCCAGTGACGTAATCTCCAGTGTCAATGCAGCGCTGGCCAGCGGTAACCGTAATACCATGATTAATCTAGCCGGTCAACTGGAAGATGACAATAATCTGGGGTGCCCGCTTAACTAGGTCTGTTAGGCGCACCCCGCGGTATTTCTCTTTGGTGACTCCTCAGTCATGGAATTGATGTCTGATATTTACCAGAGCAATCTTAACCGGTTGCTCTGACTGTTTATATGGCCTTGTTTTCTATAGTCCTGTAGACAAATAGTGCTAGACTAACTACAATAATTGCCAGAGAGGCAAGATGAAATCATGGCTTAACTGGTTAACTAATATCGTGCTCCTGGTGGTAATTCTGCTGTTCCTATTTGTGCTGATCGTCCCCCGTTTCTTTTCCACACGAGCCGCCGTAGTGTTGACGGGTAGCATGGAACCGGCACTGCCCAAAGGCGCTCTGGCTTTAACCATGGCCGTTGATCCCGAGGAAGTAAAGGTGGGCGATATCATCGTGTTCAAGGCTAACAGTGAGTCTACCGTGACTACCAGCCACCGTGTCGTTGAAGTGCTCACCAATGGTGGTCTGTCTTTCCGTACCAAAGGAGATGCCAATGAGAACGTTGACCCGGTCCCGGTGGCGGCTGAGAACGTCAGTGGCCGGATTTTCTTCCAGATTCCTCAACTGGGAGGCATGATTAGCTCCTCCCTGGGCTACATCCGGAGTTGGTTTGGTCTGGCTGTCCTGGTGGCCTTACCGGCGGCAGTGATTATCGGTACGACCATCAGGGATACGACACGCCCGCGTACCGTGAGACAAAAGCGGCTGGAGGCGATGGCTAAACGGCGGCGGCAATGGCAGTCTTTTACCCATTGAGCTTGACACCGGTAACACTGCTGTAATAACATGGGCACTGATTGTGCGGTTGAGAAGTCATGTGTAGTGTGCTCGCCCACAAAAGTGGATAGGAGACTATAGTGGATCTTTGGGAAATTATCACTATTTTCCTGGCGGCTATCGGTATCGGACTGCTTATTGGTAGTCTGCTCAGCTTTCTAATAATGCGCGCCAACCGGCCCAAACGCAAGACTACTGGCCCGGGTAACTGGTGGCTGGCCGACTCGGCGCCGTGGCTCAGGGTGAGCCTGATTGTGGTCCTGGTACTGTTACTGGTGTCATCCCTGGTCGGTGTCCGCCGTGCTTATTCCGCTTCTGAGATCATCGAAGATAAAGTCCCGGTGATGAGCTACAACCACACCGGCAAGTTTGACTACCTGGTGTATGTCTACCCCAGCTCTCTTACGGGCACCAGCAGTATTGCTAATCCTACGGATGCTCTGGTCCAACGAACCAGTTCTCTCTACTTCACCCGAATTATTGATAGCATCGAGGTCATCTTCGATTACAACTTCGTGCCGGACCAGTCGGTTGACCAGGTGGCCACCCAGGTTGATTTCGTGGCCACTGTTACCGGCCCTAACAAATGGCAGAAGACGATTCCTATTACCAATGTCGCCGGTGGCAGTCGTGTGGCCGCTACCTTCCCGTTGGAGCTGGATAAATATGGTGATCTGGTTAACACTATTGAAAGAGAGCTGGGCTATGTACAGCGAGATACTGATATCCAGAACAGCTATGATATACTTATTGAAGCCATAGTCAAGGTCAGGGCGAATACCGGCTTCGAAACGATAAACGATACTCTTGTCCAACCAATGAAAATCAAGGTCGGCTATAGCACTTTGACCTGGGATGACCAGCCCTATTTCTCGCAGCGAGGCTATGTCAATGGCTTCGGCTACAAACAGCAGGGGGGCTTTGCCTATACCATAAAGTTGAAACCGAATAGCCTCTACTCCGGCGAGTCTATCTCTTCCAGGATATATAGGCCACCGACTCTGGTCACTCAGTTGCCGGGTGAGGTAATCTTACCCCGGCTGACCGATGTTATGAAAGCGAATTATTTCTACCAGTTCCGTTGTGATAAGCCAGTCAGTAATCTTAAAGAGGAACTGTCGGTTACCGCAACTATAGAGTATCCCGGCGTCTGGAGCCGTACCTTTACCCTGGTGCCCAACACTCAGGGAGAAGGAGATTTGGGAGCTGGCTTCTCCTTCGATGTTAATTATTTCGCTCAGCTTATCAGCGCGATTAAGAGTGAGACCGGTCTGGCGCCGCCAACACATAAAGTTAAGATAGTGGCGGTAGTCCACACTTCGGCTGATAGCGATTTTGGGCGAGTCGATGAGATCTTCACCCAGACCCTGGGAGGAGAGCTAAGCGATAGTGCGGTTATCTGGGACAGGAGCCTGGAGACCTCCAAGACGGGTGCGATTACTAGGGATCAGGTGGTGGCTAATCCGGATAAACTGGTGGGGCTTTCGATTCCTCAGGGCAGGATTCTGTTCCCTTCGCTCTCGGGGGTTATCTTCGTTGCCTTCCTGCTAGCGGGAG
>JAQTRN010000033.1 GCA_028711795.1 Dehalococcoidales bacterium
TTGAAGAATGGCGAAGTTGTTAGCCGGGGGAGTCAGGGGCGCTCTCCGGGGACCACGATCACGGTGCGTAACCTCTTTCGCCAGATACCTGCCCGGTTGAAGTTCCTCAAATCACCGGCTACCGAGAACAGTCATATCGCTGACGTCGTCAGTCAGTACGCTCTGGCTTTCCCTGAAGTGAAGTTTTCCCTGACAATCGATGGCCGGGTGGTATTAAGGACACCGGGTAGTGGACAACTGATTGATGCTATTGCCGAAGTTCATGGCCTGGAAATAGCCCGGAATATGCTGCCAGTCGATAGTAGCGGGGAGTGGCAGAGCGGAACGGAGCTCGGGGTAACGGTCAGCGGCCTGGTCGGCACGCCGGCTATCAGCCGTGCCAGCCGGGAGTATCTCAGCTTTTTCGTCAACCGCCGCTGGGTGAACAGTCGACTGCTCGCCTGGGCGGTGGAAGAAGCCTATCACGGGTTGCTGATGCAGGGAAAACACCCGGTGGCGGTCATCAATATCGCTTTGCCATATCCGGAGGTAGATGTCAATATCCACCCTGCCAAGACCGAAATCAAATTCCAGAACGAACGCCTGGTTTTCCGGGTCGTCCAGAAGGCAGTCCGGCAGGCCCTGCTGCGATTGACGCCGGTGCCGAAAATCGAAGAGGTCACTATGCCCCGGGCACCCACTCTCTCCCTGCCGGAAGAGCCAGCGGCCTCTTCGAGCCCTGGCCGTTCCCCTGACTATCACCCGGCGTCCCCGCTGGCACCGTCCGAGCCACTGCCGTTATTGAGGGTTCTGGGCCAGCTCATGAGCAGTTACATCATCGCTGAGGGGCCGGATGGCCTGTACCTGATTGATCAACACGCCGCCCACGAGCGTATCCTTTTTGAGAAGGTCAGGGACCAGCGACTCAAGCGTGAAGTCGAGGTTCAGGGCCTGCTGGAGCCGGTGACGCTGACGGTGAGTCTCCGCCAGGAAGCGGTCCTCAAGACTGGCGGCGCTGACCTGACCGAATTGGGTTTCTCCATCGAGCCTTTTGGGGACCGGACCTATCTGGTCCGGGCAGTGCCGGTTTTGCTCTACCAGAAGGACTGGGCCGGTATGGTCCGTGAGTTGCTGGATTCCTTTTCGGGACAGGACAGGAAGGACTGGCAAGAGGCAGCGGTGGTTTTACTAGCCTGTCACAGCGCGGTGCGGGCCGGACAGCCGCTAAGTGGGGAGGAGATGTACGCGCTTATCCGCCAGCTTGAGCGAACGGAACTGCCGCGCACCTGTCCCCATGGTCGGCCAACCATGGTACACCTCAGTCTGACCCAATTGAGACTGGAGTTTGGTCGGATTTAACCGCCGCCGGGTTTGACCAGTGGTATATTGGCGGCGCACAGGGGGCAACTCTGGGGTGGGTAGGTTATGGTGGCGGAGCGCAGGCAACTGAACAGTGGGACGCCGAACTCGACTTTTTGCTCCGAGCGGTCAACCAGTACGCTAACACCGATGACGGTGCCACCCTGCTTTTGAACAGCATCCAATACCTGGCGGATGGAGCTACCGGTTGTCAGGATATCATCGACGACGAGGACCCGCTCACCCGGTTTGACATTGAAGCCCCGCCGGAAACTTCTTTCGTTGCTACCCTCTTTTTTCTCGGCGAAGATGCCGCGCACCCCTAACTGCCGGCCGACTTCGAAGGCAAGGATGACGCCGCCGGTGGTCGGGCCCGCGACCAGCTCCACCTTCTCTTTCTGGAAATGGGTGGCGATCAGGCGGCAGAGCTGCTCCGTATAGTTTGGGTACTGCAGTACCTGGAATTTTTCCCAGTAGACGGGGGAGTGTAACCCCGAGGTAAGCAGGAAATGGCCATCGAGGACCGCGCCTGATTTGCGGAAAATTGCCTCAACCTTATCCATTAGCCGGTTCTCCTTTCAGCTCGCTGGGTTATTAACTAACTGGCCTCAAAAGAGTAGTTTGGGGCTGTTCCCCAGGATTCAGGCGGCCAGATCGATAGCCAGGCTTTGCCAATTAGATTCTCCCTGGGGACCGTTCCCCAGACGTGTGAATCGTTGGCTACATTGCGGTTGTCCCCCAGAACGAAGTAGTTATCTTCCGGTATCTGGAGCGGACTCAAAGTATAGGTCGGCGACTCTTTGAGATAGGGCTCGTCCAATATTTCCCCGTTAATATAAACGTTGCCTGACTTGACCTCTACGGTCTCGCCGGGGAGTCCGATAACCCGTTTGATGTAAGGCAGAGCACTGGCCGGCTGCTTCGGAGGATGGAAGACAATAATATCGCCTCTTTCCGGTTCGTGGAAATGGTAGATTACCTTATTAATCAGCAAGCGCTGTCCCTCTTCCTGCAGACTGGGTTCCATGCAGGAACCGACGATCGGCGAACTCTGCACGGTAGCCTGCAGCGCAAAGAAGATGACTAACGCGGCCACGACAGTAAAGACAATCTCGCGGATAGTGTTCTTCGCTTGACTACTCATTTCTTCTCACTTGTCTCCATTATACTCCATTATACTCCATCGGGCTGGTTGCTGCCAGTGCCGGCGTGGACCGGACGTTCAGGTTGCACTGCGTCTGAGGTGGGTGCTAGAATGACGGTGATATGGACTACATGGGACAGGCGCTCTCTTTAGCCAGATTGGCCCTGGGGCAGGTCAGCCCCAACCCGGCGGTCGGGGCGGTGATTGTGAAAGATGACCGCCTGGTAGGGCAGGGTTATACTCAGCCGCCGGGTTCGGCGCACGCCGAGATAGTCGCTCTGGACCAGGCGGGTAAGGACGCACGGGGTGGAGTGATGTACGTCACGCTGGAACCGTGCTGTCATTATGGCCGTACCCCGCCCTGCACTCAGGCAATTATCGCCGCCGGTATCGCCGAAGTACACTTCCCTGTGATAGACCCCAATCCCCGGGTGTCCGGGTGGGGTAAAGAGGAATTGGAAAGGGCCGGTATCCGGGTGTACTCCGGTGAGCATGAAGATGAAGCCCGCGAGATTATTGAGGCTTATACCAAGTTCATCACCAGCGGCCGGCCTTTTGTGACGGCTAAATTTGCCGTGAGTCTGGACGGTAAAATCGCTACCCGTAGTGGCGATTCCCGGTGGATCAGCAGTGATGAATCAAGAAAGTATGTCCATGTCTTACGTTATACCTCAGATGCGGTGATGGCTGGCGTGAATACGGTTCTGGCTGATGACCCACGTCTGACTGCCCGGTGCTGTAGCGGACGGGGTGGGGCCGCCAGAAAACAACCGCTGCGGATAATAGTTGATGGTCGGGGCCGGATGCCACTATCAGCCCAGTTGTTCAGCCAACCGGGTAAGACACTGGTCGTTTTGGGAGAGTCGGTGACGGCAGAGAAGAAGGAACAATTGTCTCAAACCGGCGCCGAAGTGATCGAACTCCCGGCAAAAGCGGGCATTATCGACCTGGAGCAGTTACTTAAAGTACTGGGTAAACGGGAAATAACCAGCCTTCTGGTCGAAGGTGGGGGTACTCTGTTTGGCTGCCTGTTCGATAAGAAGTTGGTGGATAAAGTCGTGGCTTTCATCGCTCCGATAATTATTGGCGGGCAAGAAGCCAGGACTGCGGTTGGTGGGGAAGGTGTGGATAAAGTGGCTGACTCATTCCGTTTGAAACGAGTCAGTGTCAAGAAGGTCGGTGATGATTTGATGGTCAGTGGTTATACCGGGGAGTAGGATGTTTACCGGTATCGTTGAAGAAGTTGGCCGAGTTGTCACGGTACGAGCGGACGGACTGGTAGTGGCGGCCAGCCGGGCCCTGGGTGGGATGGAATGCGGGGGAAGCATCGCTGTCAATGGCGTCTGTCTGACGCTGACCGATCTCAATAGTAACTCATTCTCGGTAGGACTTATGCCCGAGACGCTAAGGCGGACTAATCTCGGCCGGCTGGTGGCCGGTGATAAGGTGAACCTGGAACGCCCACTGACTCTGGGAGCATGGGTGGGGGGACATCTGGTACAGGGCCATGTGGACGGCACCGGCCGGGTCGGTTCGATAACCCGGCAGGGTGGGGCGGTACTGGTGAGCTTCGAAACATCCCGGGAATTGATGCGTTATGTTGTTGAAAAAGGCTTTGTGGCGGTCGACGGCGTTAGCCTGACGGTAACCGGCCGGGATGCTGACTCTTTCCAGGTGTCTCTGGTGGGATTCACTCGGGAACATACCATATTGGGGAACCGGCGTGTCGGTGACGTGGTTAATCTGGAGGCCGATATTATCGGGAAATACGTGGAGCGGTTTAGCCGACCAGTCCCGTCCGCTATCACCGCCGATCTATTACGGGAGCACGGTTTTCTGACCTAGCTAATTTTGTGTGAGGGTGTGAGATGACGTTAGCAAATATCGACCAAGCGATTGAGGATATAAGAGCGGGCAAATTCATCATCATCGTTGATGATGAGAACCGGGAAAACGAGGGTGACCTGGCTATCGCCGCAGAGAAAGTCACTCCTGAGGTAATTAACTTCATGGCGATGCACGCCCGGGGCCTGATTTGTTTGCCGATTACCGCCAGAAGATTGGATGAACTGAAGATTCCCTTGATGGTAGGTGAAAATACCTCTAAATTCTCGACGGCTTTTACTGTTTCCGTTGAAGCCAAACACCGGGTGAGTACCGGTATTTCAGCCGCTGACCGGGCGGAGACGGTGAGAACGATCATTAGTCCTGAGACCAGACAGGATGACCTGGTGCGCCCGGGGCATATGTTTCCCCTGCGGGCCCGAGAGGGTGGTGTCCTGGTGCGGGCGGGGCATACGGAGGCTATCGTTGATCTGGCCCGGATGGCGGGACTGTATCCTGCGGGCGTTATTTGTGAGATTTTGAACCCGGATGGTTCGATGGCCCGTTTACCTCAACTGGAGGTACTGGCGGAACAGTACGAGATCAAGATTGTATCAATCGCGGACCTTATTCAATACCGCCGTCGTCATGAAAAGCTGATACAGCGGGTGGCTGAAGCCAAATTGCCGACGAAATACGGACAGTTTACGGCCATCGCTTACAAAAGCGATATCGATTCGGATGAACATCTGGCACTGGTGATGGGCGACCTGTCAAGCGAGGAACCGGTGTTGGTCCGGGTCCACAGCGAGTGTATTACCGGTGATGTGTTTGGCAGCCTGCGCTGCGATTGTGGTGAACAGGTGGCTCTGGCGCTACAGAGTATTGCCCGGGAAGGGCGTGGTGTCCTGCTCTACATGAGACAGGAAGGAAGGGGTATCGGCTTCCACAAAAAGATATGTGCCTATGCGCTCCAGGACAAAGGCCTGGATACCGTGGAGGCTAATCTGGCACTGGGACTACCGGCCGATCTGCGGGACTACGGTATTGGAGCCCAGATTCTGGTCGACCTGGGTTTACATAATATCAGGCTGCTCACCAATAACCCCAAGAAGGTGGTCGGACTGGAAGGCTATGGACTTACGGTCGTTGAGACGATACCCATTATCACGGTCCCTAACCCTTATAACCGTCACTACCTGGAGACGAAGCGGAAGAAAATGGGGCATCTCCTGGGGACTTCAGACACTGACGATTGACTACCTTACTGGTGGTCTTGTTCTTTCGATAAGGGCTGGGCTGCTTGGAAATACAGGGGGCCATTGTAAGTAAGAAGGAGAGGAATAATGAACAAGAGCTTTGAAGGTATGCTGGCCGGCAAAGGGCTTAAGATCGGGTTGGTGGTCGCCCGCTTCAATGAATTCATCACCAATAAGTTACTGGAAGGGGCGCAGGATGCGCTACTTCGCCACGGCGTGAATCAGGGCGATATTGACATAGCCTGGGTGCCGGGCTCGTTTGAAATCCCGCTGGTAGCCAAGAAACTGATCGAGACCAGGCGGTATGACGCCGTCATCTGCCTGGGGGCGGTTATTCGTGGCGGGACCCCGCACTTCGAGTACGTCGCTGCCGAGGTGAGTAAGGGAGTGGCCAAAGTGGCGCTGGATTCCGGTCTTCCCGTTATTTATGGGGTGATTACTGCGGATACTCTGGAACAAGCTATCGAACGGGCGGGTAGCAAAATGGGCAATCGTGGCTTTGATGCCGCGGTAAGTGCCATCGAAATGGCCAATTTGGTCAAGAACATCAGCACACCCCCGGATAGGTCTGGCTAAACCGGTTAGTTACCGCTACCTTTATCGAGGGTGACCAGTATTGGGATCAGTTCCGGTGAGGTGAAGAAGGCTGCCCATTACTCTGTGACCCGGTATACTTTGTCCTCTCTTCTTACCCGGTCATTGACCTTGATGCCGATAACGTCTCCGGCTTTGGCCTGTGTGACCGCTACATTGTTGATCTGCATGGAGCTAACGATGACTTCCGTATCGGTGGTGTGGCCTTTGATGTGTATTTTGTCACCTAGCTTCAGGGGTGCGGTGAGTTCGATGCCGGCGACCACGGGTCTGGCGAAGAATTCAGTCACCTTGCCGATTTCTATTTCTGGCATTGGGTACCTCCTTTCTCTAAGACGCCGTTAGTGGCTCCTCTCAAAAGTAGTATACGCTATTAGCTTTAGTGAATCAATATTCAGGGGCAGGACCGGCGGGTATTGTTTCGGGGTATGATTTAGGCCGTGTCTGTCTTTTGACAATGGCAAGGTGGTCACGTATAATTAGGCGACTGAGGGCGAAGTTTTGGCAGATAAGGATGTTTCCCCCCAACCAGGCCAAGAGCAATCACGGGACATTGAGCGGGTGAAGCGGCGTCTGGAACTATTGGACCAGCGCCTGGATAACATCGACTCGATGGTCAGTGCTGTCGCGGAGAGGGTAATGAACCAGCCTATATCTCTGAATATCATTTGTCCCCACTGCGGCAAGAACATCGAGATAACTATCATCGGCAGCGAAAAACCAACTCCCTAGCGGTGATAGCATATCGTCTGAAACTCACGTCAAAACCGCTCTGGGTTAGACGTGGTTCTGATAGTGACAATTGATGGAGAAGGAGGGGTAAGGGTGTCCAGATCCAGATTGGTCCGTTGTCTTATTGGGTCTATTACACTGCTTTTCTTGATTGCTGGTCTGTTTCCTGGTGGGGTTGTGCAGGCACAGGCAGTGGGTACCCTCGACCTTACCGTGGACTTCCCGTCTGTGCGCGGCAAATCTGGCGACGAGTTCATTTTCTGGGTGAGCGTCACCTGGAATGGTAGTGAGGCTAAAGGTTTTACTGTGGATGTCACCGCGCCGCCGCAATGGGCAGCATCGGTCACCAAAACGAATCAGGATGTACAGATTGGCGGGTTGCGGATAGAGGCTTTCCGGGAATATGCGGAGAAGATTGATGTTAAGCTGGCGCCACTGCCTGGCATTAGCCCCGAACCCGGCGAATATACAGCGACTCTGACCGTAGCTTCAGAGTCCGGTGATATCTCCAAGACTCTCGATCTGAAAGCTATCGTAACGGCGAGATATGAATTTGATATCAGTACTCCCTCCGGTAAACTTAATGTTGAAGCCGTGGCTGGTCAGGACAATCAAGTCCCCATCATATTGACCAATACTGGTTCGACGCCTATCGAAAATATCACCTTTTCTTCGTCTAAACCGGAGAACTGGAGTATAGTCTTCTCGCCGGACCGGGTGAGCCCCCTGGAGCCAGGTAGTCCACAAGAGGTGATGGTAACCATAAAACCACCGCGGAACCGGACAATTGCCGGCGATTATGGAATCAATTTGGTGGTCGAGTCCAAAGAATTTACTCCGGATTCTCTCTTACTGAGAGTGAATATCCTGACTCCGGCAATCTGGGATTGGGTGGGCATTCTTATGGTGGTGGTAGTTGTAGCTGGTTTGGGGTCGTTATTCTGGCAACTGAGCAAGCGTTGATTCACTAAGAAGGTCAAATGCTGCAACTCGCCATAATCGCCATATATTTTGTGGTGGTGATTGTCATCGGTATAACCAGCCGTAAGTCAGCCCAGAGTGCCGATGGCTTCTTCATTGCTAACCGTAGCGGTTCCACACTATTCATTACTGGCTCACTGGTGGCCACAATTGTAGGTGGTTCGGCCACTATTGGCCTGGCCGGTTTAGGTTTCTCCCGGGGTTTGACCGGTGTGTGGTGGCTGCTGGTGGGTAGTATCGGGCTGGTGGTCCTGGGCCTTTTCTTTGCGGAGAAGGTCCGGAAACTTGCCCTCTATACTCTACCGGAGTTGGTAGAGAAACAATATGACCGGCGAGTATCCCTGGCCGCTTCAATACTCATTGTCGTTGCCTGGCTAGGGGTTATCGCCGGACAAATCCTGGCTACCGGTAAGATTCTGAGCGCGTTGGGCATTGGCAGTCCTACGCTGTGGATGGTAGTCTTTACCGCAGTCTTCGTCTTCTACACTGCGCTTGGCGGGCAGCAAGCTGATATTCGTACTGACCTGGTGCAGGCCGGGATAATCATCTTCGGCGTCGTAGCGGGGCTGGTGGTCCTCTTAACCCGGGTGGGTGGAGTGGCCGGCTTGAGAAACGTGCTGGCGCCGAGACAATTTGATTTCCCGACCAGC
>JAQTRN010000034.1 GCA_028711795.1 Dehalococcoidales bacterium
CCGAAAAGCCACACCGCTCTATTGGCAAACTGCCGCCACTACGCTACTATTGGGATAAGTTCGTCACCAGCCCCAAAAAGTCCAATACATCCTGGACGCTTACATCATATTGACCCTTCCCGATAAATAGGATAGACTTAGATAAGCGTTTGGAGCCATTTAGCCATCGCTGCAGCAGGCGGACAGTATAGGATGGCAGTCCCAGTTGTGCCAGAGCGGTTCTGGCCTGCTTACCTTGCTCTCCGGTCAGCAAACTCAATGAAAACAAGCTTACCTGTCAACATAAGCTAGTTGTGGGTCCTGGTTGGGTAAGCGGGAGGATGGCGGAAATGACAACCAGTTCTAACTTGCTCCGTTCCCATTTGGAAATGGAACAGCGGCGCTTGGCCGAGCAGTTGAAACAAATCGAGTCCAGCATACGCTCCACCGAGGAAAGACGGGTGGGTAGCCCCTTTGGCAAGAGGGAGGAGGAGGCTACCGAGACCCTGGAGTTGGAGAAACAAATAGCCCTGGAGAAGCGTTTGCGGGCGGAACTGGCTGAAATTGAGTGGGCCTTGCGCAAGTTCGAGACCGGGACCTTCGGCTTGTGCGAGAAATGTGGTCAGGCAATTGACCCGGCCCGCTTGGAAGCCCTGCCCCAGGCAAGGCTCTGCATGAAATGTAAGGCGCAGCAGGAAAAGGATGCCAGAATCAAGCTCTCCCCGGGTTAGGCATGCGCACCTCATCTTTTCATTGACCGCTCTGTTGCTGGTGGTGGCCGACCAGTTGAGCAAGGCCTGGATAAGGTCTCAACTGGCACTGGGTGAGTCGTGTTGTGATGTCGGGTTCTTCCACCTGGTCCGGGCGCATAATACCGGGGCTTCTTTCGGTATTTTCCCGGACCATAATGCTGTCCTGGCCGCTATCGCGTCGATTGGCGCCGTCGCCGTTGTGGTCTTCGCTCTGGTAGTCCGCCGCCGGTTTCCGGTCCTGGATAGGCGGCTGGTCTGGGTGGCGCTGGGCCTTATCCTGGGGGGCTCAGTCGGTAACCTGATTGACCGACTGGTTCGCGGTTATGTGACTGACTTTCTTGATTTCAAGGTCTGGCCGGCGTTTAACCTGGCCGATTCTGCGGTGGTCGTCGGTGTTATCCTGTTTGCCTATTGTCTCCTTCGCTTGACCGCCACCGAAAAACCAAGCTGATGGCCACGGAATATCATCTTATGGCTGATAGGGCCGGGACCCGCCTGGACAAATATGTGAGCGAGCAGTGTCCTGGACTCTCCCGTACCCAGGCGCAGAAGCTTATCGCCATGGGCTACATTACTGTTAATAACCGTGTTGCCCGGGCCAGTCTCAAACTCGTTGCCGGTGATCAGGTGGCGGTTATCATTCCGCCGGCTACAGCCAGCCCGTTATCGCCGGAGTCGATTCCCCTGAAAATCGTCTATGAAGACGATGATTTGCTGGTGATTGACAAGCCCGCCGGTCTGACCACGCATCCGGCCCCGGGACATCCGGAGCACACGCTGGTTAACGCTATTTTGGCCCATTTCCCCGGGCTATCGGTGCTGAGCGATTCGGTGCGACCGGGGATTGTGCACCGGCTGGATAAGGATACTTCGGGGCTGATTATTATTGCCAAGAATAATGCCGCCCGGCTGGACCTGATAGAGCAGTTCCGGACCAGGGCGGTTGTCAAAACCTACCTGACACTGGTGAGAGGGCGTCTCACGCCGGAGTGGGGCGTGATCGAGGCACCTATTGGCCGCGACCCGCGCAACCGTAAGCGCATGGCGGTAGTCCACGAAGGCAGAGAGGCCCGGACCGAGTACCGCGTCATCAAGTACATTGGTGATTATACCTTGCTTGAAATCAAGCCCCAGACCGGCCGCACCCATCAGATCAGGGTGCACCTGGCGGCTATCGGCTATCCGGTGGTGGGTGACGCCACTTATGGGGTGAAATCGCCGTATCTGTCACGCCAGTTTCTCCACGCTCACCGCCTGGGTTTCAGATTACCTTCTACCGGTGAGTCTGTTGAGTTTACCTCGCCGCTGCCTCCGGACCTGGAACAGGCGCTGAAAAATCTCGCCTAGAATCTCGGTAGAGTAGATGGTAGAATGAGGAGATGATTTGGGTGAGAGGAGTGGCTTTGAATGACTAATCCGGTCCGCGTTCGTTTTGCCCCCAGCCCCACCGGCTATCCCCATGTGGGTAATATCCGGACGGCCCTGTTCAACTGGCTCTTCGCCCGTCATCATGGCGGTAGTTTCATCGTCCGTATCGAAGATACCGATGTCGCCCGTAAGGTTGAAGGCGCCGTGGAGGCCATTCTGGATGGCCTGCGCTGGCTGGGACTTGATTGGGATGAAGGTCCGGTGGTGGGTGGTGACTATGGGCCCTATTTTCAATCGCAGCGGCTGGACCGGTACCACGAGGCTACCCGCCGGTTGATTTCCCAGGGGAATGCCTACAACTGCTACTGCTCTCCGCAACGGCTGGAGGAGATGCGGGCGGAGCAGACCAAAAATAAACAACCCCCGGGCTACGACCGCCAGTGCCGTAACCTCAGCCGGGAAGAGTGCGCCCGGGCGGAGGCTGCCGGCGTCGTTCCGGTAGTCCGTTTCAAGACGCCGCTCGCAGGCCAGACCCGGTTCCAGGACCTGATCCGGGGTGAGGTGGTCTTCGAGAATAGCACTATTGATGATTTCGTGCTGCTGAAGTCGGACGGCTATCCCACCTATCACCTGGCCAATATCGTCGATGACCACTTCATGGAAATAAGTCACGTCATGCGGGCGGAAGAGTGGCTGTCCAGCACTCCCCGCCACGTCCTGCTCTACCAGGCTATGGGGTTTGACCCGCCGCAGTTTGCCCATCTGCCGATGATACTCGGCCCCGACCGCAGTAAGCTGAGCAAACGTCACGGCGCGGTGTCTATCATCGAGTACCGGGAACAGGGCTACCTGCCGGAGACCATGTTCAATTTTCTTTCCCTGCTCGGCTGGTCGCTGGATGATAAGACCGAGATCATGTCCCGGTCAGAAGTAGTCCGGGACTTTTCTCTGGAGCGTATCAGCCGGACGGCGGCCATTTTCAACAAGGATAAACTCGACTGGATGAACGGGTTATACATCCGTAAATTAAGCCCTGAGGAGTTCGTTCAGCGGGCGCTGCCCTTCCTCGACAAAGGCCTGTCGCCCGAGGTGAAACGGCCGTTATCCCTTGATTATGTCCGGCAGATTATGCCGCTGGTCCAGGAGCGGGCGAAGATACTGACCGAATTGGCTGACCTTACCGGGTTCCTCTTTGTTGACCAGCTGGACTATAAACCTGACCTGCTGGTTGGCAAAGGAATGACGCCGGAGTCGACCATCAAAGCCCTGGAAGCGGGACGGGCCAAGCTGCAGGAGTCGGCGGTCTTTGAGATTGAGGCACTGGAGATGGCATTCCGCCCGCTGGCGGACGCGCTAGGACTGAAAACGGGGCAGTTCTTCGGCACTCTGCGGGTGGCAATAACCGGACGGACGGTATCACCCCCTCTGTTTCAGACTATGGTGGTGCTCGGCCGGGAACGTTGCCAGCAGCGGATAGAGGCGGCGCTGGTGCGGCTCCGGGCGGCTTAAGGTCTCACCGGGATTCGTATGGACAGATATCCGCTCAAGAAGTATCCGATAGTCGGTGTTTGCGGCCTGGAGTGTGGTCTTTGTCCCCGGTACCATACCGAGGGGGCGTCGCGGTGCCCCGGCTGCTGTGGCCCGGATTTCTGGCAAAAACACCCCGCCTGTGGCCTCATCACCTGCTGTGTCAAAGAAAGGGGACTGGAGACCTGTGGCCAGTGCGCCGATTGGGCGGAATGCGACCGGATGGTCAAGTTGCTGGATTCTGCCGGCTCCCACGATTCTTTTCTGTCGCACAGGCCAATTGCTGCCAATCTCGACTTTATTCGCCGGAACGGTATTGAGGAATTTGCCCGGCGGGAAACGGAAAAGCTGGAGTTGCTCGCTTATTCCATTACCAACTATGACGACGGGCGGTCCAAGAGCTTCTACTGCACGAGCTATCAACTGGTACCACTGGAACGGCTAAGGGAAGCGGTGAAAAACGCTGAGGCCAGAATGACAGGAGATAGCGATAAGAAAGAGAAAGCCAGGTTGGCCAGGGAAGCGATTAGTGACATGGCGGACAGCCTGCAAATCGACCTGAAACTAAGGAAATAGTTGATTCAAGAAAGGACTCGAATGGAACCAGGGTACGTTGCGTTATACCGGTCCGGCGAGCTTGAGCGCCGTGCCGAGAGACTGGAAGCGCGGCTGGCTGTCTGTGATATCTGCCCCCGGGAATGCCGGGTCGACCGGCTTAATGGTGAGCTTGGCTTTTGCCACTCGGCTTATCTCCCCATCGTCGCTGCCGTCTGTGCCCATCATGGCGAAGAGCCAGTCTTGTCCGGCAGTCGCGGCTCGGGGACGGTGTTCCTGGGCAACTGTAATATGCGTTGTGTCTACTGTCAGAACCACCAGATAAGCCAGGACTGGCAGAGACAGGAATCGAATGAGATGTCCGCTCACACCCTGGCGCAGAGGATGCTCTATCTCCAGGACGAACTGGGTTGCCACAACATCAACTTCGTGTCGCCATCCCATTTTGTGCCGCAACTGGTGCGGTCAGTGCTGGAAGCCGTACCGCTGGGGTTGCGACTGCCGCTGGTCTATAATACCAACGGCTACGATTCCGTGACCACCCTGAAAGAGCTTGATGGCGTCATGGACATTTACCTGCCTGACCTGCGTTATGCTTCCGATGCCCGGGCAAGCGAGTTCTCGCAGGCCCCACATTACGTGAGCCGGGCCCGGGAAGCCATCAAAGAGATGTACCGGCAGGTCGGTGACCTGCTGGTTGATGAGAATGGACTGGCGCAGCGGGGACTGATTATACGGCACCTTATCTTGCCTAACGGACTGGCCGGCAGCGAAGAATCGCTAGCCTGGATAGCTCGCGAGCTGTCGCCTACAGTCAGTTTGAGCATTATGTCCCAGTACTCGCCCCAGTACCGGGCACCCGGAGTGCCGCTGCTGTCCCGGATAATATCCCGGGCCGAATATGAAACGGTGCTCGGATTATTGGATAGATTGGGGCTGGAGAACGGCTGGGTGCAGCAAATGGGAGCTTCAGATAACTATCTGCCCGATTTTGACCGCCAGGGTCATCCCTTCTCGCTGGCCACTGACGAGCGGGAATAGTCTATTTCCGCTTGCGGTTGACGAAGGCGAAGTGGATTTTCTTACCGTTACGCTTTTTGTCTTTCTTATTTACATTCTCGACGAATGTTTTGAGGTCAGTCAGGACTTTATCACTCATCAGACGTCTTTTCCTTCTTGGCATAAATAGAGTCTTATTCTATCACTATACCGACACACAAGGCAAATCGATATCAGCCAGAAGAGCGCCTATTCCCCGGCTTCACTTAGATATCTCCGGCGGCGTTTGGCGAAATTTGCCTTTCGTGATATACTCTGTGGTCATGGAGGGGCCAATTGAAGGGTAAGGACTTACTTTCTATATCTGACCTCACCGCTCAGGATGTTCGTTCCCTGATGTCGGAGACGGTAGGCCTGAAAGCCAGAGGCTGGACGTCACTGCTGAGCCGCAAGACGTTGGCGCTGCTGTTTGAGAAACCATCACTGCGCACCCGTGTTAGCTTCGAGATGGCGATGCGCCAGCTTGGTGGGCAGTGCCTTTATCTCTCGCCGGCGGAAGTCGGCCTGGGTAAGCGTGAGCCCATCCCGGATGTGGCCAGAGTGCTTGGCCGCTATGTGGACGCGATCGCGGCCCGTACCTTCTCTCATCACACGCTGGAAGTCCTGGCGGACTTCTCCGGTATTCCGGTGATCAATGCCCTGTCTGATTGGGAGCATCCCTGTCAGGCGCTGGCTGACCTGTTCACTATCTATGAGAAGAAAGGGGAGTTCGAGGGCTTGACCCTGGCTTATGTTGGTGATGGCAACAATGTGGCCAACAGTCTGCTGCTGGCCTCGGCGCTGGTGGGTATGAGCTTCCGTATCGCTTCTCCCGGCGGCTATCAGATTCCGGATACCATACTGGACCAGGCTAAGAAATATGCCGATGATAGCGGCGCTGAAATATTCTGTACCGAGGAGCCGTCGCTGGCGGTCAAGGATGCTGATATCGTTTACACCGATGTCTGGACAAGTATGGGACAGGAGGCCGAAGCGGAACTGCGCCGCCGTGTGTTTACTGGCTATCAGGTGACTGACCAGCTTTTATCCCTGGCTAAGGATGACGCCGTCTTTATGCACCCCCTGCCCGCCCATCACGGCGAGGAGGTAGCCCCGGGTATCGTGGACTCACCCAAATCGGTAGTCTTCGACCAGGCCGAAAACAGAATGCACGTGCAAAAAGCCCTGCTGGCCCAGATACTCGGCGGCCTGGAGATTTCCATGGACGACTACCGCCGCTGAACTGGCCTAAGCCTCAATCTGCTGTGAAAAGGTCGTCGGATTTCGCCCATCCACAGATATATGCTCTCGCCTTAAACCTGGTATCCTGTTTTCCTGTCAGGCAGCTTATCCGGCCTTTGGGCAGGTAGTTTACGAGGTTGCTATAATGACCTTGTTGTCGCCCCGGGAGAGTTAGCCGCAAGGAGTGATGGTGATCGTGAGTAAGCCGGTGGTGGCTATTGTCGGTAGACAGAACGTTGGCAAATCTGCCCTGCTCAACCGGGTGAGTGGCCGGCAGACTGCTATTGTGGAGGACTTACCGGGAACGACGCGCGACCGTATTGTGACTGATGTTTCCTGGGGAGGGGTGGAATTTACCCTTATCGATACGGGGGGGATGGAGTCAAAGCCGGAATCTTCGGTGACGCTGGCGGTTCAGGGACAGGCGGAAACGGCCATTGGCGAAGCTGATGTTATTGTGTTTGTAGTTGATGTCCGGGATGGGGTGGCCCCGGGGGACTGGGACATCGCCGGTAGGCTGCGTAAGACCGGTAAGCCGGTAATTTTAGCGGTGAACAAGGTGGACAGCGCTAAGTTTGAGACCATAGTAGGGGAGTTCTATGAACTGGGACTGGGCGAGCCGATGGCTATCAGTGCCTATCACGGGCGGGGTGTCGCCGAGTTACTGGATAAGCTGGTCTCACTGCTGCCACCCGTTTCCCCGGTTGAAGCTACACCGGAGGGTATGAAGATAGCTATTGTCGGCCGGCCTAATGTTGGCAAGTCCATGCTGCTGAATGCGCTTTTAGGCGAAGAACGGGTGATTACGGACGCTATCGCGGGCACCACCCGGGATGCCATTGACACCCCATTTGACTTTGAGGGGCAAAACGTGCTACTAATTGATACGGCTGGAATCAGGCGGCGGGGGCAGTGGGGTGGTGGCGTCGAGCGTTACAGTGTTATTCGCGCTTTACGCGCCATCGACCGGGCTGATGTCACCTTACTGGTCCTGGACGCTACGGAGTTGCTGTCAGCCCAGGATATGCATGTCGCCGGATATATCCAGCGGGCGTTCAAGGGAGTGGTATTAATAGTCAATAAATGGGACCTGGCACGAGCTACGAAGACGGCTGAGTGTACTGATTTCATCAGGGGGCAACTCAAATTCATGCCTTACGCGCCGGTGCTATACGTCTCGGCGAAACTGAAACAGGGCATCGACAAAATAATGCCCCTGGTCTGTCAGGTCTACCAGGAAAGAATGAAGCGGATCCCCACGGCGGTGGTGAATGAAGTGGTGCAACGGGCCGTGGCCGCACATGTTTTACCCCGAAAAGGTAGTAAGCAACTGAAACTCCTGTATGCTACCCAGGCCGAAGTGAATCCCCCAACTTTCGTTTTCTCTGTTAATGATGCCCGCCTGGTGCATTTCTCCTATCACCGTTATCTGGAAAACAAGCTGCGCGCGGCCTTCGGCTTTTCCGGGACCCCGATTCGGTTAGTCTTCAAGACCAGGGGGTGAATTATGGAAATTTTTGAGTTCATAAGTGTAATACTGATTGGTTACATTCTGGGTTCCATCCCTTTCGGCCTGCTGATAAGCAGACGGAGCCGTAAAGTGGATATCCGGCAATATGGCAGTGGTAAGATCGGGGCCACCAA
>JAQTRN010000035.1 GCA_028711795.1 Dehalococcoidales bacterium
TCTTGCCGGGGTGCCTCTTTAGCGCCTCGCTGACATAAGGGCGGCTGGCTGCTTTCTCGGCGATAGGGACAGCGTCCTCCAGATCGATAATCACCGCGTCAGCTTTCAACTCTATGGCCTTCTCGATCCGGTCCGGCCGGTTGCCCGGCACAAAAAGGGCTGTTCTCAACGGCTTCATCATGCCTCATACCTCCTATCGTCAGGAGCAATGTGAAATAAACTGGACTGAAAAGGTAACGGGCTGTAATAACTAGCTTCCGTCCCCTTACAGTCAACTAAACGAGCAGTTGCGGCAGCCCGAGTTAGCCTGCTGCTGGGATTGGTGCCAGAATAACACCCACCCCAGTGGGTGTCAATAGCCGGTGACAACTACTTTTCCGCCTGCTAGAGAATCTATAAAATACCAGCTCTTCTATTTGCAAGACACAAGCAACTCCTGCAACGCTGGCATTAACCCCCTCCCCTCAAACAGAACTCTGTGCACCGTCCACGTATCTATCGGGAAATATCGTCGTTGACATCCATGATAATCTATATAATAATACGATGTAGGAATTCGTATGTCGGAAATCTAACGATGAAGGAAGTTAATTTGGCCGAGAAAAAGATAGCTGATGTGGTGCTCCGCTCGAAACGACAGGTCACTCTTCCCAAGCAAATATGCGAGCAGCTTGGCATTGGGCCGGGAGATGTGCTGGAATTAGTTGTGGAAGGTTCCACCATTATAGCCAGGCCGAGAAAGGTGGCCGCTCTGGAAACACTGAGAGAGATTCGGCAGGCATTCGAACGTTCCGGCATAACTGAAGAAGAACTTCAGAGAACAGGGCGCCGGATAAGGCAGGAAGTGGCTAGGGAGCGCTATGGCGTCAAAGCCTAAGCCGCGGGTCTTCCTGGACAGCAACGTCATATTCTCAGGGCTTTATTCCTCGCAGGGAGCGCCGGGCACCATAGTGGAGCGTTTCATCAAAAGTGATATACATGTTGTTGTGTCACCGCAGGTGCTCGAAGAAGTGATACGCACTATTAAGGAAAAGATTCCTAGTATTCTTCCCGCATTGAGAAGACTATTGGTAAGTGCCCCTCCTGAAGTCGTGACAAGCCCTGAGCTGACGGAGATAGAGCGCTGGAGAGGCAGACTATCGGTGGCAGACGCGGCTATTCTGGCGGCCGCGGTGGCCGCACAACCCGACTACTTTATTACCGGTGACAATCACTTCCTCGAAAACCCAGACATAGGAGAAGAGGCGGGGCTGCGCATCATGACGCCGGCCCAGTTCCTGAAATCTATTGAACGCGAAGAGGCGTAGCCAAGTCGCTTCTTAAATCTTTGGATAAGCAAAGGTGATTGCTTTACCAGAATCAGCCCGTCCTTCTCAAACAAAAGGTTTGAAGAACCATCGAGAAGGGGAATAATACCCAACTGAAGCTTTGGTCACTTGAGTTCAGCACTCGACCAGTTATTGTGTACCGGCTGAATCCCGCTGTTAGTTGCTGATAGACCAGTCAGCGGGTATAATGCTTGGCCAAAAGGGAGGCTATTATACGGACCTGCTGATCCTCTTTGTCCTGGCTTTATCGCTGGCCATCGCTACCGTGGTGATCAGGAAGCTCTTCGGCAAACGAGTGGCGGCCGTGGTCAAACTACTGCTGACTGCCGCCGTGATTTTACCGCTGGTACTGATCATCTTCTTCGGGATTACCCGGAGCTTACAGGCCAGCCAGGAAAACGCCCGGGAAATCGGCTTGGCCACCGCCCGGGCAGTAGTAGATTACGCGATGGTCAACCTCCCCGGCATCGTCATTTCCGATATCGCCGGTGTCGTGGTTGGTCACACGGTCGCGCCGCTCATCAAGCGCCTATAGGCCTTTGCCAGCGATATAAGCGGCCAGATCGGCCAGGCGGCAGCTATAGCCCCACTCGTTATCATACCAGGCAAACACTTTGACCATGTTATCGCCGATAACCATCGTGCTGGGAGCGTCAAAGATGGCGCTGGCCGGATTTCCCCGGAAGTCCGTGCTGACCAGTTCTTCCTCACAGTACTCCAGTATGCCGGCGAGCGTCCCCTCGGCGGCAGTCTGGAAAGCCCGGTTGACCTGTTCTACCGTGACCTTCTGGCCCAGCTCGGCCACGAAATCAACTACGGAAACAGTGGGTACCGGCACTCTGATGGCCAGCCCGTGTATTCTACCCTTAAGCTCAGGGATAATCTCCCCCACCATCCGGGCTGCCCCCGTAGTAGTGGGGACGATATTCTGAGCGGCCGCCCGGGCCCGGCGCAGGTCTTTGTGCGCCATATCCTGGAGCCGCTGGTCATTAGTATAGGCGTGAATGGTGGTCATTAGCCCTTTGTTCAGTCCGAAGTTCTGGTGCAACACCTTAACTACCGGAGCGATACCATTGGTAGTACAGGAGGCGTTGGAGATAATGTGATGTTTTTTGGGGTCGTATTGCTCTTCGTTGACTCCCAGAACGATGGTAACATCTTCATTACGAGACGGCGCCGAAATGAGTACCTTCTTGGCGCCACCCTGCTTGTGCGCCGCGGCCTTAGTGGCATCGGTAAACAGACCGGTGGATTCGATCACTATGTCAACGCCGTAATCCCGCCACGGGATTTTGCCGGGGTCCCGTTCCGCCAGCACCTTGATCCGGTTATCATCAACAATAATCGCGTCATCCGCGGTTTCTACCGTACCCATGTACCGACCGTAAGTGCTATCCCACTTTAAAAGGTGGGCATTCGTTTTAGTATCAGTCAGATCATTGATGGCCACCACTTCCAGTTCATCGTTGTGGTACTGATTAATCGTCCTGAGGGTTAAGCGCCCGATCCTTCCAAAGCCGTTAATGCCAATCCTGGTTGCCATTTCTGCCTCCTTTATCTGAATTAACCCGGCTATCCCGATTTTTCTATCTTTTCAAGTGGGCAAAGGCCCGCAATCCGGCGAAACTAGCCTTTGGCCCCAGTTCACTTTCTATCCTGAGGAGACGGTTATACTTGGCGGTACGCTCCGAACGGCAGGGAGCGCCCGATTTAATCTGGCCGGTATTCAGTCCCACGGCCAGGTCAGCAATGGTCGTGTCCTCAGTCTCGCCAGAACGGTGGCTCACTACCGCTGACCAGCCGGCCTCATGCGCCAAACGGATAGCAGCCACCGTCTCGGTAAGTGTCCCTATCTGGTTCGGCTTGATAAGAATTGAATTTGATGCCCGCAGGCTAATGCCCTTCTGCAACCGCTCCACATTGGTAACATAGAGGTCATCGCCGACCAGTTGGATCCTATCACCCAATTCCCGGGTCAGTAGTTGCCAGCCGACCCAGTCGTCCTCGGCCATACCATCTTCAATACTGATAATCGGGTACCTGGTTGTCCAGTCCCGATAGTAGTCCACCATGCCTTTACTATCGAGAGACACACCTTCACGGGAGAGAACATACCGTCCATCCTTAAAGAATTCACTCGCCGCCGGGTCCAGGGCGATAAAACAGTCTTTCCCCGGCCGGTAGCCCGCCCGCTCGACGGCCAGCAGAATCGCCTCGACCGCTTGGTGGTTGGACGAGAATGACGGAGCGAAGCCGCCTTCGTCACCAACGTTGGTGTTCAAGTTTTTGTCTTTGAGTACCTTCTTCAGGTTGTGGTAAACCTCAGCCCCCATACGTAAAGCCTGGCTGAAGCTGGCGGCGCCCGCCGGCACGACCATGAACTCCTGGAGGTCGGTTGAATTGGCGGCATGTTTACCGCCGTTAATAATATTCATCAGGGGGACCGGTAAGGTATAGGAATTTCGTTCAGCCAGAGAACGGTAGAAGGGGGTCCCCTTAGACCGGGCCACCGCCTGAGCCACCGCCAGTGAGACCCCTAAAATCGCATTCGCTCCCAGCCGCGATTTGTTGGCCGTCCCATCGAGCTCGATGAGCTTATGGTCGATCGCCGCTGGGTCAGTCGCCGGCATCCCGATGATAGCGGCCGCAATAGTTTCATTGACATTGTTCACCGCCTTAAGCACGCCCAGTCCGCTAAAACGCGCCATATCCCTATCCCGCAGTTCTAAGGCTTCGTGCTTGCCAGTGCTCGCCCCCGAAGGCACCGCCGCCCGGTCAGTAGTGCCATCAGACAGTTCCACTTCGACTTCAACCGTGGGATTACCCCGAGAGTCCAGGATTTCCCGGGCGAGGACACGTTCAATAGTTAACATCCTATCCTCTTTGAACCAGTTATTTTATAGCCAGCCTCAGGGCCTGCTCGACCGCGTCGATGGCATTTCGGGCCGGAACAATGGAACTGTCCTGGCGACGGTTACGGGATAACGACCAGGTGGACAGGCCAATCACCGGTATGCCACTTTGCAGCGCATGGGCAATCTCAGCAAGAGTGCCGTAAGACCCGCCGATAACCGCAATAAATCTCTTCTCTCTCATCCTGAAAACGGGACTGGTATCTCGACTGCTTTCTATGATAACAGCAATTTAGCCCAAAGTACAGACACACCTTGAGCCTAGCGAATAGCCTAATTAATTATACTGGTTCATGGCCACAGTCAGGCCTTCGGTGAGCAGGCAGACAACAGCGTCGCTGACGCGGGACACCACCTGGGTGATTATCTGCTTTTCGTCAGGAGTAAAATCTCCCAGCACGTGGTTGATGACTTCTTCCTCCATAGCCGTGGAGACACCCTCGTTTATCACCGGACGGCCAATGCCCACCCGGACTCGCACGAAGTCGGGGCTGCCCAACTCAGTAATAATCGAGCCAATTCCCTTGTGTCCTCCGGAGCTACCGTTGTGGCGAATACGGATCTTACCCAGGGGGAGGTCGATATCATCATGGATAACCACCAGGTCCTCCAGACTGACCGCAAACCTTGCCACCAGCAAGCTGACTGACTGACCACTCAGGTTCATGTGAGTCTGTGGCCGCGCCAGCGCCACCTTCATGCCGGCGATTTCTCCCTGGCCGGTCCTGGCCTGCGATTGCTTCTTGTCAAACCGGATGCCGTGCCGTGCCCCCAGCTGGCTGACACACATGAAGCCGATATTGTGGCGGTTGTTGGCGTACTCCCGCCCGGGGTTTCCCAAACCGACGATTAATTTCACTTCGATGACACCTGTTTCAACAAACGGAGAAACTCCTCTTCCGTAAGCTGCTTGATATTCAGTTCCTGTGCCCGAACCAGCTTAGAGCCGGGGTCGGCACCGACCACCACATAGCTGGTCTTCCGGGTAACATTATCCTTGGTAGCAGCCCCCAGAGCCCTGACCTGTGCCTCAGCTTCTTCTCTGGAGAAAGCCTCCAACCGTCCGGTGATGACAAACTCCTGACCGGATAGAGGGAGCGTTTTGGGTCTGGCCGCCTCCCCTGCCAGTTGCACTCCGGCCCGCCTCAGTTTTTCGATAATATCCCGGTTCTCCGGCTGCCGGAAAAAAGCGACGATACTCTCCGCAATCTTGGGGCCAACTGATGGGACTGACATCAGTTCCTCCAGAGAAGCGCTGGCCAGGTCATCAATACTGTGGAAGTGTTCGGCTAACAACTGCGCCGTCTCTCCACCAATGTGGCGTATCCCCAGAGCATAGATCAGCCGGTAGAGCGGCCGTTGCTTACTACTGCTGATGGCCTTGATAATATTGCCGGCGCTCTTATCTCCCATCCTGTCCAACCTGACAAGCTGCTCTTTCGTCAGATAGTAAAGGTCGGCCACATCCTTGACCAGCCCTTCCCGCAACAGCGTGGTGCTCTGCGACTCGCCTACGCCCCGGATATCCATCACCGACCGGGAGGTAAAATGCTCCAGCCGGGCCTGCACCTGGGCGGGGCAAGCGGCATTGCTGCAGTAGTACATCACTTCGCCTTCAGGTTTGATCACCTCGCCACCACACACCGGGCAAGCGGGCCGCTGCTTCTCTTTATCGAATATCTTGTCCAGCAGACTGAATTCCTTCTCGTTACCAGTACGCTGGCTCTTGATGGGTTCCACCACTTCCGGTATTACCTGGCCGGCACGGCGGACGATAACGGTGTCCCCTTCCCGGATATCCTTCCGCCGGATATCATCTTCGTTATGCAGCGCCGCCTGGCGGATAGTGACCCCACCCACCGAAATGGGTTCGAGAATGGCATATGGGTTAAGTGTTCCGGTCCGGCCGACACTGATGCCAATTTCGCGTAACCTGGTGGTGCCTTCGACCGCGGGAAACTTATAAGCTACCGCCCAGCGCGGCTCATGTCCCACATTACCCAACCGCTCCTGCAAATCCAGTGAGTTCACCTTGACCACAATGCCATCGGCTTCATAAGGCAGGCTTTCCCGTCTCTCGACCCAGGTATCATAGTAATCTTCAACCTGGCCGGTAGAGTTGAGCCGGCGATTATTGGGGTTTATTTTAAACCCCAGTGACTGGAGATACTCCATAGCCTCCCAGTGAGTTGGTGGGGTAGCCTTGCCCTCGGCGTAACCCAGCGCGTAAATATAAATATCGAGCGGGCGTTTCGCCGTAACCTTGGGGTCCAATTGCCGCACCGAGCCCGCCGCCGCATTCCGGGGATTGGCAAACAGAGGCAGCCCCTCGGCGGCCCGTTCCTGGTTCAGCTTATTGAAGCCGGCCCGGGGCAGAAAGACCTCACCCCGCACTTCAAAACGGGGCGGAGTATCCCGGGAGACAGAGAGGGGAATACTCCTGATAGTCCTCAAATTCTGCGTGATATTTTCGCCATGAAAGCCATCACCCCGGGTCGCCCCGGTCGTGAGCTGGCCATTAACATAAGTCAAAGCCACCGCCAAACCATCAATCTTGTGCTCACCCACGAAGTCAAGCTGGTTTTGTCCGGCTAGTCTCAGAGTCCGCGTATACCAGGCTAGCAGCTCATCCCGGGAGAAGACATTGCCCAGGGACAATAAGGGCAGCGGGTGTTCCACAATTCCAAAGGCGCCCAGTGGGGTGGCGCCAACCCGCTGCGTCGGGGAATCCGGCGTCAGGAACTCGGGGTATTGCTCTTCGAGCCGCCGCAACTCCTGCATCAACTCGTCATAGGCAGCGTCGCTAGTCTCCGGACTATCCAGCACATAGTACCGGTAGTTGTGATGGTTAATTTCGGCCCGCAGCTTTTCTATCCTGGCTTTAACGCTGTCTCTATCTTCCATTAACGCCGCCAGATACCCCTCTGACCGTCTTTTATGATAGCACAGCCCCAGGGCAGATGAAATAGAAGGGCATTGTTCCGGTAGGTAATGGCTCCCGAATATCAGAAAACGGTTCACAAAGTAGTTGACAAGGACGATAAAAGGGGAGACAATTTTTTTAGAGTTTGAATTAGGAGGTGCCAAAATGATAGTTTCTGATGTTATGTCGACTAACGTGATTTCCATACCCAGCCATACCACTCTGGCCGAAGCCAGAAGAGTGATGGATTCCCATCACTTTCGCCGGTTGCCCGTGATAGATAGAGGCAAATTGGTCGGCATCGTGACCAAAGATGCCCTGGACAGGACCGGCCCCTCGCAACTGACTACTTTCAGTATCCATGAGCTCACCTACCTGCTGGAGCGGATCACCGTTCAGGAGGCGATGCACCGCGACGTCGTCACGGTAAGTCCAGATATGACTGTTGAGGAAGCGGTGGCTTTAGCCCAGATCAAAAAGGTAGGCGCTCTACTGGTGACCGAGGGAGACCGCGTGCTGGGTATCGCTACCACCAACGACTTCTTCTACAAAGTACTGAACCCGATATTGGGTATCGGTATACCCGGTTCTCGAATCGTGGTCCGGGACTGCTTCAGAGGCCCGGATATAGAGAAAGTGCTGGCGGCCATTAATGAGCTTGGGATAAGCGTTGATAACCTGTTCATTATCGACTTGCCCCAGGTAAAAAAGCACGACCTGGTAGTCCATCTGCAAACCGAGAACACCGACCAGGCTATTGGCGAAATACGAAAACTGGGCTATACTGTCGAAGAGAGAGCCCGCTGATTTTACACGCGTCAGGGTAGTCTCCGGGGTACTTGTTTCTCCG
>JAQTRN010000036.1 GCA_028711795.1 Dehalococcoidales bacterium
CAGACGCTTGAGTACCCCGAAATAGACCAGGAAGGAATGATACCGCATCCGCGTGAACTTGCGTGAGACCTTTTTCAATTCACGCTCGTGTATCCTTTCCGCCTGCTCTTCGGTGACATCGGCGCCGTTTACTACCATGCGGCTGATGATTTTCTCGGTGCGCTCCCTGGCGGTGGCCCGGGCGAGGGCCTCCTTGTACTCGTAGTTGATATCCGCCTGGGGAGCGCCTCGTTCGGGGTCTATGGGTGTAGAGCCTTCCGGCCCGTTGCCCAGAAGATACTCCCGGATAAACCAGCCGCAGCCAAAGGGTCTGGCGAAACCACCTCTATTCGGTCGAAGTGCCATTACCATGTCATGACCCATTAACCATGATCAGTTGACCTTTCAAACATAGCCTCGTTCCAGCGCCGCCACTTCTTCTCCTGGGCAGCAGTATAACCCTCTATCGCTTTCTCGGAAGCCTTCCTTTGCCACGGCTGAAGTTCTGCCCCCTCTTTGTCTGGATAGCTGACAACAGAAGGCAGTAGTAACTCATCCTTTGACTCTTCGATAGCAGACCGGGGCCGGCCCAGCGCATATCCCATCGACAGGAATGCGATGAACAGCAGCACGCGCATGAAATACAGGATATCGCCTGTGTATGTCGGCCCGGCTGTCTGGTTGGTCACTCCATTATCTCCACCCTGAATCCCATTGCCTGAAAGCCGCGGGAGAGGAATTCAGTCCAGTGTTCAACGGCGTTCCTGACTACTTCCTCGACCTGTTCGTCGTCGGAATGACTGACTCCCAGATTCATGCCTCTCTCCGTCCTCTCAAGGGTAACGATGACGCGGGATAGGGCTTCTCTCCTCTCCGGCGGCGCCTGCGCCACCTGCTGAGCCATCATCTTGAACACCATATCAAGCGCTTGCGGATTTACCACCATTTTTTGTAGCTGGTCAAACATTTTCTCCTCCTTGTGATTCATTGCGTTTGTGCCGCGTAATCGGCGGCGGCTGCCACTGTTCAATTTGAGGTCCGCCGCCCGGTATCTGTCCCGGCATGCCCGGCATGGCTACGCCGAACATCCCCATAAACTGCTGCATGGACTGTATCGAGTTCATGAACTGAGCAAGCGGGTTTTCTTCCTTGCCACCTATCGCCTGACGCAGCTGGTTTATCGAGTCGGTTATCCTGGTATTGTTCTGTGAAATCACCTGGGACAGCTGCCCCGCCGTCTCATAGGCGGCCTTGTCGGCAATCTCGATGTTGGAAGACCTGGCCCTCTGGGCGGCGGCGTCCTGTTCCTCCCTGGCTTCCTTCATCAGTTCAAGTACCGGCCTAATTCGTCTGGCATCAGCCTCAGCCGCTTCCTTCTGGACGTTTACCAGGTCCATGACCATGAGCATGGCCGCCCTGAGCTTCATCATCCCCCGAAGCTCGATCTCATCCTCGATACTGCCGTCGGTATATCTCCGGAGTACCGCCTCGGGATTGAGGACTTCCATGCCGCTGCCGGCCTTGCGTGTCATCGGTATGCCGTCGCCGGATGCAGCTTCCTCGATCATCTTCTCGCCCTCAGGGGCTATCAGCTTGACCATCTCCTGGCGCACTGTCGACTCCTTGAAGCCGAGCTTGTCGACAAGCTGGCGGAAAGTATATCCCTGTTCGAGACAGCGCTTTATCTGCTCACTCTGGGTTTCTTCTTCCTCTTCGACTTTCGTTACAGGTATCTCTCCAGCCTCGGAAGCTTGCTCAGAAACGGCGTTAGCTTCATTTGTCTCCACCGTGCTGACAGCAGGAGCAACGACCTCGACCGCGATGGGTTGTTCGACAGCCGTCTCTTCCTTGCTGGGAGCAGGAACAACCGTGTCGGTCATAGCGGGCTGTTCGACAATAGCATCTTCCTTGACAGTCGCTTCAGGCGGGCGATCAGTGGCACTCACGCTGCCATTTGGGTGAGCTCTTGATACATGCCCACCCAGGGCCTGTCGTGTCTTAAAACTTCTGTTGCATAAATTACACTTGAACATCTTACTCCACCTCCGGTCGTTTATCGGTCAATCCGGTTAGCGCGCTAACCAGTGAATACTCGCGGGCTTTTCCAAAGCCTTAACCGTCTCGGTCAGGGAGGTATTCCCACCGGCAGGCTGTTACTTGCGTTGGGTAAAACCTTCATCTGTGTCTACCTCCGTACAGTCTCCTTTGTAATCACTTCTTGCTGAAGGTTAGTAGTGGAGGACTAACCTCCACAAGGCCGTGAGGCCCTACTTGAGCTTTCAAAGAGAATACGCAACGGCTACCACTCCGCCAAGCTCAATGACTCCGGCGATGGTTTACGTCTCCTCCAGGAGCACATGGGACACCAGAGCATTACTACGACGATGCGGTATCGCAAGGTCTCCGGAGAGGAGCAGCAGGAGTGGTATCAAAAGTTGTGGCATAAGGAGAAACAAGATGAGTAAATACCGGGACCATCAGGACTTTGGGATCAACGCGCCGATCAACTGGCGGGAAAATACCACCATTGAAGCTTTTATAAAAGGCATGTCCGGTATTGCCCCGCCGGGAATGAAACCGAAAGAAAGCCGGGGACGCCGCTTCGAGGAACACACGGATAAGGACAAGTCGGCCAGGTGGCACCGCAACTATGATATCGCCATGTTCGGCGGGACGGACATTCCGCTGCCGGCGAGCCAGATGAAGCAGGCGGATCTGGAAGACCTGCTCAATCACGGACTGGCGAGAAAACCGCAAGTAGTTGAGACGGAAGACGGGAGGAAATTCTAAATGCCGGGACAGGCGACGGTAACCATCAGAGATAAGCACTGGGACTGCGCCGTAGCCAGCACTCTCGCGGAGCTCGCCGGTGGACTGAGTGAACTACCTGATATGCCCGCCGGCGCCGGGATGCTGTTTGTCCTTGGCGCGGAACAGATCGTAACCGTCACCGCGGAAAACATGCTTTTTCCCTTGAGTATTATCTTCATCGGAAATGATTTGCAGGTTACTGAGGTAGCCTACCTGCTCGCCCCCGGCGACTATGGCACGACCAGTCGTCCCTGTCGTTACTTTCTTGAGGTCAACGCTGGTGAAGCGGCGACCGTTGCAGCCGGCGATACGGTCGTTATTGCCTTCGCGTCGATTCCACCCTCTCCCGCAACAGACTGGGTATCGCCGGTGGTCTCGCTGGCCGGAATGATGATCGCAGGAGGCATGTTGATGAATCTGGGTAAGACCATGACCGACAGGTCGGGGAAGATAAAGGATAAGCCGGTGCGCCCTGAATCAAATAGCGACAAGTGGTTGCTACAGGCAAATCCGGGTCGATTGATTGGCAAACTTAAAGAGATGGGCATAAACCCAACCAAGCCACAGCTGTCCGATACAAAATCCGATGACCTGAAGCTTCTTCCCGACAGCCCCGAGTTTTTGGCTTATACCATTGACGACATTGGTTATCGCGAGCGGCTGGACGGCGCCTTCCGGCAGGCTCTTGCCCGGGTCAAAGGAGGTAGTCGCCTTGACAAAGAATAGCTCTAAGGCGGGCGTGCTCACCCGTATCCGCGCCTGGCTTCTTGGAGTCGACGCTGAAAAATACCTGTCGATCCGTAGACTGCTCAACGGTTATGGTGGTTCGAAAAGCCCAGGCAACTCGGTAATCATGGGCGGTCCGACGGCGTGGCAATGGTATGCCAGTATCGATGACGCCCATCACGGCAATCGCGGCGCGGGGTTGCACGCCGACTCGCATGCCCGGCAGCATGCGCTGGACTCCGCGGCGGACCATACCGGAACCATCTCTGATGCGATGCACGGCAGTCGGGGTGCTGGACTACATGCCGATTCCCATGCCCGCCAGCATGGCATGGACAGCGCCCAGGATCACGGCGCCGGAACGGTCGGCGACCTGATCCGGGCAATCGCTGGGGGCGCCTGGGCAAGGTTGGGCATCGGCTCCGCCGGACAGCTGCTTACTGTAGTCGGTGGACTCCCTGCATGGTCGGACGCTCCGGCGGTCGCTGAGCACGGCAATGACCGGCATAATCCCGATTTCTATCCCTTGGACGGTACCGAGCGGTTGACAGCCCCCCTTACCATGCACCTCATGCCGCCGGCTTCTGAGCCGGGCGCGGTAGCCGGTAACGAAGGCAAGCTCTACTATTTGACGCCGGGAGCCGGGGTGAAGGGAATTATAAAGCAGGTCATGCTCAACTCTACCGGCGCTTTCGAACTGGTGCAGATCGCGGTAAGCACTTAAGGATTTGTAATTATACGGGCGACATAAGTATGACATTATTTTGTCCCTTTCCGCCCCATGAATACTTGGAGGATTTTATAAATATATGGCACTGATTGACGAGCTTAAAAGCAGGAAGAGCGAACTGATCGCCCGTATGCAGGTCATCGACCGGGAGGCGGCTAAAGTCCGGGAACAATACGAAGAGAAGCTGGCCGACCTGAGAAAGCAGCGCATCCCGCTTGAGGAGAGGGCGAAACTGATTGATACCCTGATCAGGTCGGAGGAGGGAGACTAATGGGATTTATCGACACGACACACTATCGCTGCGAGTGCGGCAATATCTTCGAGCTATCTCCCGATGCTACCCGGTGTCCCTGTGAATGCCATAACGAAGCCCTTGAGCGAGCTAAGCAGCTTGGCTTGTACTGCGAGGACTGTGGTTTTTCCAGCCCGGAGGCGACCACCTTCCAGGCGCACTATCACTGGCCGACCCATCAGAAGGCGGTGGCTGCGAAGGGAGTATAAAACCTTGGGTTTAGTATGGATAAAGGTGATTTGATTAAAGGGCTCCTCCTGAAACCATCTCTCAATCTCTTGAACTGGATGCTGAAGAGGGACGGCGGCAACAGCCTGATCATCGGAGGGCCGCTGGGTTGGTCGTGGCAAGCTACCCTTGATACGACTCATCATGGCTCGTTAGCCGGTCCGGTCAACGCCCACCGTCACAGCGACCTGGCTAATATCGGCAGTGACGACCACCATGCTCGCGACCATGCGGCGCGGCATCACTCCGGCGGCGCCGACGCTTTGTCTCTGGGCTCGCTGGCGGGCAACCTGACCGACGCCCAGCACGGCGCCAGAACGGTAATCAACGCCCATGCTCACTCACACCTGTCTGGAATCGGAGTAAACGATCATCATAATCGAGACCACGCCGCCACCCATAAGTCCGGCGGGGCGGACCCGTTTACCGGCGGGAACAAACTTGGTCCCAGTGAAGTTGGATTGTCTCATGGCGATTTGTCCGGGGTGAGCGCCGACCAGCACCATGCCCGGAGCCATGACCACTCCCTGGCGGCGGATGGCTCGCCGATTGCGGTAGCCGGAGTTCCCAATTTACCGGCGTCCAGGATCACTTCCGAGCGTTTTCCGATGGGAAGAATGCCCGCGGGTACCAATGGCTATGTGCTGACGGCACGGGGAGTCGGAGTCGACCCGGAATATGCCGCTCCCCCGGGCATTCCTTACGGTGTGATCGCCATGTGGCGCGGCACCACTGCCTCGATCCCGTCCGGATGGGTGCTCTGTGACGGCAACAACAGCACGCCCAATCTGCTGGATAAATTTGTGAAGAGCGTCCCCACTGCCGCGACCAATCCCGGAGCCACCGGAGGCTTATCCACCGTGACCTTGAGCTTAGCACAGATGCCCGCGCACCGGCACGGAATTACCGTGGTGGGGTGCACCTTCAATTCCGGCAGCGGGGGCGGCCGCCCCTGGGAATATTCCAGCGATAGTGTCTACACGTCCTATGCCGGCAGCAGCAGCGCCCACGAAAACAAGCCGCCGTACTATGAGATCGCTTTCATCATGAAGACCTAGGAGAAGAAACCGATGAAGATACCCTGTTTCCGTTGCGGGAAACTACTGGAAAGTTCCGATACCAACAATGCCGACTATATTATGGCTCCGGACATCGTGGTAAACGAGGAACGTGAGGTATTATTTGCCTTAAAACACAACGCCGCCACATTAGCGAAGCAGGCCATGATGGCGGAGACAGAAGCCTACCTGGATGAACACGGCGAGGAAGTACTCAGGAAGAAATACCCCGGCCTGACTATCGAGGACTATGAGTACGATGCCATTGAGATTCCTAACCTGGCGGGGAGCAACGTAGTTTCTGACCTGGTTAAAGTGGTGAGCGGCATCAGAAGCATCGATATCCCGAAGACGGGAATTATCTGCCCCGAGTGCTATCGGGATGGTGATTTCGTCATTTGGGGTGTCCATAAGAAGGATTTATAAAACATGTCTAAGTTCTTATTCAAACCGCCGGTCATCCATATTCCCTCTTTCAAAGAGTATCGCCTGCCGGTCACCGACCTGGTGCGCAAATACGAGGAAATCGGGGTCGAAGTGCCTTTCCCCTGGTCCGATTACTGGTATTACCACACCGATGCCGAAGGGTGGGCTAAGCTCTTGCCCAATCTGCTGGTTCGTTCGAATCTCTACAAAGCAGAGCGATTCGACTGCGACAAGTACGCCCGCAAGTCCTTTATCGAATGCTGCGAGAGATATGGCTTGAATACTCTTCTGTATACCTACGGCTCTATGCCGCTGGGCGCCCACGGCTGGAACACCTTTTATACCGGCGATGCGATATTGCAGTTCGAGCCGAATGAGGGTTTTAAGACTCCCGATGGTATTTATCACGACCTCTGGGGAGACCTCGAAGGCGACATTATCTTTGGCATTGGCGATAACCGCTATATACCTCAAAAGGTGTTGGTTTAGCGAAGGAGACGTCTCTTGGCAACCATTACTGTACCTCCAGGGGTCATCACCATAGAGGAATACCACTCCGTCTGGGAGCCGCAGGGCTGGCAAATGATTATCATCGGACCGACCTCCACCTGGCGCCAGGAATGGGGCGAGTGGGAGGCGATTCGGGACATCGTCCAGAACGCCCTCGATGAGTGCGAGTACTATAGCTGGGGCTATGACGGGGAAGGATTATATATTCGCGATACGGGGAAAGGTATCGCGGTGGCTGATTTCCTGCTTGGCCCGCCCAAACTCAAGCCGGACTGGGCGAGAGGGAAGTTCGGGGAAGGCATGAAGATTGCCGCGCTCGCTCTCAACCGCATGGGCTACCCGGTGCGAGTGGAAACCGCGGGACGTGAGATCCGGATGACCTTTGTGCAACAGAAGACCAACGGTAGAGTTGAAACGCTGGCGGCTTTGTGGCGGCCGGGCGGGCGCAGCACGGGCACGGTCTTTCATATTATTGGGTACCGTGACAGTGCTTTTGAAGATAGATTTACCATCAATCTGCCCCGCTGCGCGGTCATCGCCGAGGGCCCCAGTCCGATCACCCAACCATCGCGGCGCTTCAATCAGCTTATTAAGCATGATTTTTCGGGATCTTCTTCCAGCGGATCTCCCGGGAAAGAAACATCTGGAACATCTCACATTTTTGCCCGGGATATCTATATGAGAGCTATTAACAGTCCATTCTCATACAACCTCTGGGGATTCGAGATGGCGCCTGATCGCCACGGTCCGAAACAGGAGTCAGATTTGTGGGTGGATATCGGGCGGCTCTGGAGCTGTATTACCAAAGTAGAACTGCTCGAAATCTTCCTACGGATGGTGCGGATACCGCCGCTGCTGGAGACCGATGAGAGCCATGCCGTGATCATGGGCGCCTGGGAAATGGGTCGCGAACCGGTGACCGGCAAGGACTATGCCGACTTCATTACCGAAAACGCATGGTCATGGCGGGAAGCCTGGCGTAAGGTCTGCGGTGAGAATGCGGTCATTCGCACGGATGACCGCTGGGACGGTACCGTTAAACACCTCGGCTACATTCCGGTCAATATTCAGTGGAATGTGAGG